>JAGGWM010000171.1 GCA_021157445.1 Thermococcus sp.
ACCATGAGGACAGAAGGTTTTATCAAGCTCTGCAGAAGGTGTTTGCAGTATTTATGTGCTTCTTTGAGGCAGCTGTTTACGTATTTGCAGGTGCATTTGGAAATCCCACATTAACAATCAAGGTACTTCTTATGCTCCAGCTTGCTTTTGGTGGAATAATGGTAATGATTATGGATGAGCTTGTAAGCAAGTGGGGAATTGGTAGCGGTATAAGTCTTTTCATCGCTGCGGGAGTTTCACAGACAATTGTTACGAGATCACTTAACCCATTAACAACAAATCAAGCTATAGATCCACTAACAGGTGGTCCTGCCATAATAGGTGCCATTCCGGCGTTTATTCAGCACATAATTAAAGGTGACGTTACAGGGGCTCTTTACAGAAGGGGACTTCCAGATATGTTAAGCGTTTTAGCAACGATAGTCATCTTCCTGATAGTTGTCTACTTAGAAAGCATGCGCGTGGAGATTCCCCTCAGTTATGGAAGGGTAACTGTTAGAGGGAGGTATCCAATAAGATTCATGTATGTCAGCAATATCCCGATCATTTTGACTTTTGCCCTCTATGCAAATATTCAGCTCTGGGCTAGGCTTTTACAAAGACTTGGTCACCCAATCCTTGGAACTTTTGACGAAACTGGGGCAGCAGTTTCTGGAGTTGTAAGATACGTTCTACCGCCTAGGGACATATTCAGCGTTACGGCCGACCCACTGAGGGCCTTGGTTTATGCCATACTCACCATAACGTTCTCCCTTATCTTTGGATTCCTCTGGGTTGAGCTTACTGGGCTTGACGCTAAGAGTATTGCAAGGCAACTGCAAAGAGCCGGACTGCAGATACCGGGCTTTAGAAGAGACCCAAGAATATTGGAGAGGGTCTTGCAGAGATACATCCCCTACGTTACATTCTGGGGAGCATTTACCTTGGCTGTTGTTGCAGTATTAGCGGACTTCCTTGGAGCGCTAGGAACTGGAACCGGAATACTGCTTACAGTGGGTATACTTTACAGGTTTTATGAAGAAATAGCAAGGGAACAAGCTACCGAGATGTTCCCAGCACTGCGCAGGTTCTTTAGTTGAGTTTCTCTTTTTGCCTTCATTTTCTAAAAAACCTTATAAACCAATTCTTCTTTGTACTCTCTGGAGTGCGAGTTTTGGTCAAGGTGATATAGGATGCCATTTGTGGTGGTTATTACGGGAATCCCTGGGGTAGGAAAGAGCACAATCACAAAACTGGCTTTGAAAAGGACTCGAGCAAAATTCAGGGTAGTTAACTTTGGGGATATAATGTTCGAGGAAGCTGTCAAGGCCAAGCTAGTTACTCACAGAGACGAAATGAGAAAACTAAGTTTAAATGCGCAGAGGGAATTACAGCTCAAAGCCGCTCAAAGAATTCTTGAGATATCCAGAGAGGAACCGGTACTGCTTGATACTCACGCTACAATAAAAACGCCCTTGGGATACATGCTTGGCTTTCCTAAGGAGGTAATTGAGGTTATAAACCCACGATTTATTGTTATAATAGAGGCAACACCCAGTGAAATACTGGGGAGAAGGCTAAGAGACCTCAAGAGAGACAGGGACGTTGAGACTGAAGAGCAAATTCAGAGACATCAAGATTTAAATAGGGCTGCCGCAATAAGCTATGCAATGCATTCCAATGCACTTATAAAGATAATTGAAAATCATGAGGATAAAGGTTTAGAAGAGGCCGTTAATGAGCTGGTAAAAATACTTGATCTGGCGGTGAGTGAAGATGCTTGAAGGAGTATATCTTGCACTTGATAAAGTGTTTGGACCTTTGGTAACAAATGCTCACCCCATGTGGGTGGTAACAATTTCTGGAATTATACTTGGAGCCTTTTTCACACTAGTTAATCACCTGCTGATAGACCAGGAGAAAATGAAAAAACTGCAAAAAATGAGCAGAGAATTCCAGAAGGAGTGGAAAGAGGCTCAAAAGGCTAAAGACGAGAAAAAACTGAGAAAGCTTCAACAAAAACAATTGGAGCTTTTAAAGCTTCAAAATGAAGTTATGAAGGACTCAATGTTCAAACCGATGCTCTTTACAATGCCGATATTCTTCATATTCTTCGGATGGATGAGAAGGTGGTATGTTGAAACGGCAATCGTGAAATCACCGTTTAACTTTTTCCTCTTTGACTGGTTCCACAGATTTTACCACTCTTCCCTCCAAGCCAACGAGCTAGGGTATATTGGATGGTACATCTTGACATCAATGATTGTTGGACAGGTTTTAAGAAAGCTCTTGGACTCATATTAGTTAAATTTAAAAACGCTTGACAAAAAAGCTAAGCGGGGTGAGAAATATGAAGCCAATGTACAGGTCAAGATCATGGAGAAGAAAGTACGTTAGAACTCCGGGTGGAAGGACTGTGATACACTTTGAAAGGAAGAAGCCGAAGATTGCCCACTGTGCAATGTGCGGGAGACCATTAAACGGAATCCCAAGGGGCAGGACAAGTGAGTTAAGAAAGCTTCCCAAGACCAAGAAGAGGCCAGAAAGGCCTTATCCACATCTCTGCCCCAGCTGTATGAGAAGGGTTATGAAGGCTCAGGTAAGGGCTGCCATCTAATCTTGGACGAAAGGGATGCACCATGCCTAAAGGGTGCCTAGTGATAACAGTAAGCGGATTGGCGGGAAGTGGTACTACAACCCTCTGCAGAAATCTGGCCAAGCACTATGGATTTAAGCATGTCTACGCTGGTTTAATATTTAGACAGATGGCAAAAGAGATGGGCATGTCTCTCCAGGAGTTTCAAGAATATGCGGAGATGCATCCAGAAATAGACAGGGAAGTTGATAGAAGGCAAGTAGAGGCGGCAAAAGAATGCAATGTGGTTATAGAAGGTCGTTTGGCCGGATGGATGGTAAAAGATGCTGATTTAAAGATATGGCTTGATGCGCCGATTCAGATAAGGGCTCAACGTGTAGCAAGGAGAGAGGGCATAAGTGTTGAAGAAGCATTTATGCAAATTGCCGAGAGAGAAATGCAGAATAGGAAAAGGTATTTAAATCTATATGGAATTGACATTAACGACCTTTCAGTTTATGATTTGGTTATTAACACTGCCAATTGGGGTCCCGATGGCGTCTTCGCGATTGTGAAGGCCGCCATCGACCACCTGTACCCCGATGGCGACACGGGGAAATAAAAAAGATGGAGGTGGGATGAATGCCAGCAATTGATGTTGGAAGGTTGGCTGTGGTTATTGCCGGAAGAAGAGCCGGACAAAAGGTAGTTGTTGTTGACATAATCGACAAGAACTTCGTCCTCGTTACCGGCGCCGGCTTGAACAAGGTGAAGAGGAGAAGGATGAACATAAAGCACCTTGAGCCCCTTCCGGAGAAGATTAACATCGAGCGCGGTGCCGATGACGAAGCCGTCAAGGCCGCTCTTGAACAGGCTGGAATAAGTCTTGAGTGATCTTGAGCGATTCGCCCATTATCTTTCCACTTTGCAAACTTTCTTTTCTTAAGTTTCTCATTTTGGTAGTGAAACTTGTTTAATGCCTTTCTGGCATATTATATATTGAGGCGTTTGTATGCTCAAGGCTGTTTGGAACTGTAAAGGTTTATAACCTCTTTTCTCAATTTTTTGTAGGTGGGCAGAATGGGTAGAAAAAAAGGAAAGCGAGAGGCAATACTTCCCGCTGATCTCAAAAGAGAAATCATTATCAAGGACGAGAAAGCTGAAACCAATCCGAAATGGGGATTTCCTCCAGATAAAAGGCCTATTGAAATGCATATGCGGTTTGGAGTTATAAACCTTGACAAGCCTCCCGGTCCTACAAGTCACGAGGTTGTTGCATGGGTTAAGAAGCTTTTAAACCTTCAGAAAGCCGGCCATGGGGGAACCTTAGATCCAAAAGTTACTGGGGTTTTGCCTGTAGCTTTGGAAAGGGCCACGAGGGTTGTTCAGGCACTTTTACCAGCGGGCAAGGAGTATGTGGCTTTGATGCATCTTCATGGTGAAGTGCCAGAGGATAAAATCTATGCCATTATGAAGGAGTTTGAAGGTGAGATAATCCAAAGGCCTCCCCTAAGGAGTGCCGTTAAGAGAAGACTTAGAACGAGAAAGGTTTACTACATCGAGATACTTGAAATGGAGGGAAAGGACGTTCTCTTTAGGGTAGGAGTTGAGGCGGGGACATATATCCGTTCGCTCATCCACCATATTGGTTTGGCTTTGGGAGTTGGAGCGCACATGGCCGAGCTGAGAAGAACAAGAAGCGGACCGTTTAAGGAAGATGAAACCCTTGTTACCTTGCATGATCTAATAGATGCCTACTATTTTTGGAAAGAAGATGGTATTGAAGAGTATTTTAGGAGAGCAATCCAGCCGATGGAAAAAGCTGTAAAGCATCTTCCGAAGGTGTGGATAAGGGATTCCGCAGTTGCTGCTGTGACCTATGGGGCTGACTTAGCAGTTCCCGGGATAGTAAAGCTCCATAAAGGCATAAAACCAGGCGACCTTGTTGCGATAATGACCCTCAAGGATGAACTCGTCGCTTTGGGCAAGGCAAAGATGAACACGCAGGAAATGCTTACTAAAACCAAGGGCATTGCAGTTGATGTTGAGAAAGTTTTTATGCCGAGGGACTGGTATCCTAAGATGTGGTGAGCTTCTCATTTTCCCACTTAGATTTATAAACCCCTTCTCCAACTTCCGACTATGAGCCACTACTACTCCCAAGATCCAAACGTTCCGTTAAAGACCAAAATAATTG
>JAGGWM010000020.1 GCA_021157445.1 Thermococcus sp.
CCGTCTTCTGCTTGAAAAAAAAAAACTTTAAAATCAAGAGGTCTTCTCTGTTTGCAAGATTTATTGTATCTATTGCCCTCCCCATTCCCGCAACTTCGACCATCTTCGCCTTGTCCACGAATTCCTTGGCTTTTTCTTCAGTGGTTATTATTACCGCAGCAGCTCCGTCGGCTATTGGGGAAGCATCAAAGAGCTTTAGTGGATCAGCTACATAGGGGCTCTTCATAACGGTCTCAACTGTTATCGGCTTTTTGAACATCGCATAAGGATTTTTGGCACCGTTTGCATGGGCATTAACTGCAAAGAGCGCCAAATCCTCTTCGGTGTAGCCGTATTCCTTCATGTAAAGCCTCATGGCGAGAGCATTTAAAGCAACAAAGCTTACCCCATGGAAGAGCTCCCACTCTGCATCCGCCGCATAAGCGAGGTATCTTGTAGCGTCACTTGGCCATGCATCGGTCATCTTCTCAACGCCTACAACAGCAACAACATCTTCAAGACCGCTCATAACTGCTTTTACTCCCTCTTGAACGGCAGCTCCTCCGGAAGCACATGCAGCTTCAACTTTAACCGCTGGAATGTTTCCAAGACCAGCCCAGTCCGCTATTAACGCGCCAAGGTTTTCCTGCTCAACGAATGAACCTGAGGCCATGTTTCCAACATAAAGAGAGTCCACCTTATCAACGCCTGCATCCTCCATAGCATTGAGCAGTGCTTCAACCGCTAAGTCTCTAAGAGCAAGCCTCCAGTGTTCTCCAACCGGAGTCAGCCCCACACCAATAATTACTGGCTTCCTCATTTTAACCACCTCACAAGATGTATTTACCTCTGTGCTTTGCATAGAGGGCATAATCGATGTACTTCTTTCTGTTTACGTAATCCATGGTCTTTGGTGCTAGATCCCTCTTTTCCTCAATTGCATCCTGCACAACCAAACTAAAGGCGTCACTTCCAGCTCCGCTTCCAAAGCTTACCCAAAGAATCCTATCTCCCGGCTTTGCTATGTCTAAAACCGCTGAAATGCCCACGAGGGTTGCACCGCTGTATGTGTTTCCTATTATTCCACTCAACAATCCTGGGAGGACTTTCTCCTTGGGAATTCCCAATATCTTTGCGGCAGTTAACGGGAACTTAACGTTTGGCTGATGGAAAACAGCGTAGTCAAAGTCACTTGGTGAATATCCCAATTCCTCCATCAATCCCTTTGCGGCGCTTATTATTTGGTGGAAATAAGCGGGCTCTCCAGTAAACCTATTTCCATGCCTTGGATAATGCTCGTGCTGCCTTCTCCAGAAATCTGGAGTATCGGTCACGTAGGAATAGCTCCCTTCAAAATAAGCAACAGTTTCTGAGCTCTTCTCTCCAAGGATATAAGCGGCTCCTCCGGCTGATGCGGTAAATTCTAAGTGATCTCCAGGCCTTCCCTGGGAGGTATCGGCACCAATTGCCATGGCATACTTAGCCATCCCACTTCCCACAAATCCAATTGCGGCCTGAAGAGCTTCGGTTCCGGCTTTACATGCAAATTCAAAATCAGCCGCATCTAAATCGGGGGTTGCTCCAATTGCCTCCGCAATCACAGTTGCGGAAGGCTTAACAGCATAGGGTTTAGATTCGGTTCCAAACCACAATGCCCTAATTTCTCTCGGGTCTATTTGAGCTCTTTTGAGGGCATTTCTTGCCGCTTCAATTCCTATAGTTATAGCATCTTCATCTAAATTGTTTACGGACTTCTCCTGTATGGGGAAACTGCTTACTCCCCATACTCTTCCAATTTCCTCGTTTTTAATTCTGTACATAGGCACATAGGCACCATAACCAACAATTCCGACATCCTTTATTGGCTTTAGCAGTCTTTTCATTGGGCACCACCTTTTTTAGGGGCTTAGCTTAAATGTGTTCTCTCGAAGGTTGAGGGTGTACATTATAAAAGTCTTTCGGTAAATGTGTAACACTTTTTCGACAATTGGCGATAAGATCATGTCACGGAGTAGGTTTAAAAGCTCAACTCTTTTATACTTCTTCAACAAAGAATGGAAAAGGTGATGCTCATGAAAGCATACATAAGCGAAAATGTGCAGGGGATCTACGCCTTTGACGAAGAAGGTAAACTCATAGGAAAAAGAATTTTCACGGAGAGGCCAGAGGGTGCACTAGACAAGCTCCTGAAGGGAGAAGTTATAGAAGACCTTACCAATCTTCTAGAAGAATTGAAAGAGAAAGGATACTCAAGTTTTGTGTTTGAACACTCAGAGCTGAGCAGAAACGTGAGGGAGCTTGGCTTTGAAGCTGAATTTGAATTCCCCAACTTGGCCGGGGAGAGACTTAGGGAAAATCCAGAGGAGTTTTTGGGAAAAGAATGGTTCGAGAGATACTTCACGGTGGGAGTGGCTTTAACTAGACTCAGGATACAGGAGCAGAGCGGTGCAAGGGATAAGATGGTAATTCAAGCAATAGAAGCTCTGGATGACATTGATAAGGTCATAAACCTCCTCGTCTCTAGGCTCAGGGAATGGTATTCACTCCACTTCCCAGAACTCGACGAACTTTTGCCCAAGCATCCCCAGTACGTGAGCTTTGTTAAGAACACTGGGCACAGAGAGAACATTACAAAAGAGAACTTGGAATCCCTCGGGTTGGGAGAAAACAAAATAACAAAAATCCTTGAAGCAAAGGAGAAAACAATGGGGGCATGGATGGATGAAAAGGACATTAAAGTTATCCAGAACTTGGCGAAGGAAATTGACGATCTTTATAAGCTGAGAAGTGAAATCGAGGACTACATTGATAGAGCAATGGACGACGTTGCTCCAAACTTAAAAGCTCTAGTAGGAGCAAAGCTCGCCGCCAGGCTGATTAGCCTCGCTGGAGGGCTAAAAGAGTTGGCAATGATGCCGGCATCAACGATTCAAGTTCTCGGTGCAGAAAAAGCCCTCTTCAGGCACTTAAGGAGTGGTGCAAAGCCACCAAAGCACGGTGTTATCTACCAGTATCCAGCTATCAACAAGTCTCCATGGTGGCAAAGGGGGAAAATTGCGAGAGCTTTAGCTGGAAAACTTGCAATAGCTGCTAGAGTTGACTACTTCTCAGGCGAATACATAGCAGAGGAGCTCAAGAAGGAGATTGAAGCAAGAATTAAAGAAATTAAAGAGAAGTATCCAAACCCACCAAAGCGCAAAGAAAAGCCCAAGAAAGAGAAGAAGAGATTTAAAAAGAAAGAAAAGAGGAAGAAGTTCAAAGGCAAGAAGAAAAAGAAAGGAAAAGAGAAAAGCAGGAGGAGGTGAGGTGAATGAACGTTAAGAAGCACAAATTCCCTGGCGTTTACATCGTCATCGAAGATGACGGCAGCGAGAGGATAGCGACCAAAAACCTCGTTCCAGGGCAGAAGGTTTATGGCGAGAGGGTTATCAAGTGGGAAGGAGAAGAGTACAGGATATGGAATCCAAACAGATCAAAACTTGCTGCCGCTATTCTTAACGGGCTTAAAAACTTCCCAATAAAGTCCGGAACCAATGTGCTCTACCTTGGAATAGCAAGCGGTACGACCGCTTCTCATGTGAGCGATATCATAGGCTGGGGAGGGAAAATCTTCGGCATTGAGTTCTCACCAAGAGTCCTCAGAGAACTCGTTCCACTTGTAGAAGAGAGGAGGAACATAATTCCAATACTCGGAGATGCTACAAAGCCTGAGGAATACAGAGCGCTGGTTACAAAAGTGGATGTAATCTTTGAAGACGTTGCCCAGCCAACGCAAGCCAAAATACTCATAGACAACGTGAATGCTTATCTCAAGAGCGGTGGCTATGGTATGATTGCCATTAAGAGCAGGAGCATAGACGTTACAAAAGAACCGGAGGAAGTTTTCAGAGAAGTTGAGAAAGAACTTAGCGAATACTTTGAAGTTGTTGAGAGAATCTCCTTAGAGCCATATGAAAAAGACCACGCATTGATAGTTGTCAGAAAGCCTTGAGCTTTTTTCTACTTCTTCTTTCTTCTTGATGTTTTATGGAGTTTGGATAAAGAAAGAGAGAAATCAAAGCAGTGGGTTCCTAAACTTCTTGCCCGGATAGTAGGCTATCCCTTCAAGCTCTTCCTCGATTCTTAGGAGCTGGTTGTACTTGGCGTTTCTATCGCTCCTTGCTGGTGCTCCCGTCTTAATCTGCCCGGCGTTTAATGCAACGGCTATATCGGCAATTGTTGAATCCTCGGTTTCACCGGAGCGGTGGGATACAACAACCCCATAGCCCGCTCTAAATGCCAAATACGCTGCATCTATTGCTTCACTTAGCGTTCCAATCTGGTTCACCTTGAGGAGCAATGCATTTCCAGCTCCCATTTCAATGCCCTTCTTGAGCCTCTTGACGTTTGTAACAAAAATGTCGTCACCAACGAGCTGAACCTTCTTGCCAAGTTCCTTTGTGACCATTGCGAAGCCTTCAAAGTCCTCCTCCTGAACTGGGTCTTCAATGGAAACTATCGGATATGTTGAGATGAGCTCTTTGTAGAGATCAATGAGCTCTTCCCTTGTATATTCCTTGCCTCCAACAACGTAAACGTTCTTTTCTTCCTCATAAAACTCGCTTGATGCAACATCAAGAGCAAACGCTATTTCATCTCCAACCTTGTAACCAGTCTCTTCAATTGCCTTCACAAGGGCATCTAAGGGTTAGGTTACTTCTTTCATTGGTGGCGCAAAACCACCTTCATCACCAACGTTAACCGCTAACTTGCCGTACTTCTCAATGAGAATCTTCTTTAG
>JAGGWM010000123.1 GCA_021157445.1 Thermococcus sp.
CTCTCATTATCAGCCTGAAAATTCTCTCAGCTTTTAAGTTTTGAATCTGGGAAAGTTTTTCGGGTTCATTTTCAATGTAGAATGCCTCAAGCTCGCTGTCTTTTCTTCCTCTTCTGATAACAAAGAGCATCTCTCTCATCTCCTTTGTGAGCCTTTGGAAATCTGGACGCCGTTGTCTTTTATAACATCGAGGATTATAGCAACTCTCCATCGCCGGAGGTTTTTACGCAGGTATCTTTGAGAGAGTAGCCTTAAAAAGTCTTTCAGTTCATCCATATTTCTAAAGTTAGCTCTTATCATTACCTGAAATTCACCGGTTTTTTTATAGATGCCCAGGACGTTTTCGAGCTTTCCTATCTCTTGGAGGGCTCTCTCAGCTCGGGGATCATCCGCTAAAAGCTCAAGTTCTATTAAGGCCTGTAGATATTCTTCAAGAAAAGCGGGTTCCACAAGGGCGGAGTAGCCCTTTATTGCCCCAAGCCGTTCAAGTTTGTCCACTCTGTTCTTTATGCTTGCCACAGATAGCCCGAGCTTCTTACTAAGGTCTGTAAAGGTAATCCTGCCGTTCTTTCTAAGCTCCACCAGAATTTTTTTGTCGATCTCATCTACGTCTACCATCTCGATCAAAAAATATTAGAAGGGGAATATTTAAATTTTCGCTACTCTATTGGGTGCACTTGGGGCAGGGTTGAAAGCTTTATTGGTGCTCCAAATGCCCTATCACCGGCATCTCCAAGGCCGGGAAGTATGTATCCCTTGTCGTTGAGCTCTCTATCTATTTTTGTTACGAATATCTCAACCTCTGGGAATTTTTCCTTTATTCTGCTTATTCCTTCTGGAGCTGCGAGAACACCCAGCACGATTAGTCTTTTTGGAGTGCCGTACTTCTTGACCTCTTCGATAACTCTCACCAACGTTGATCCAGTGGCTATCATGGGATCGGCTATGATTACCGTATCTTTCGGTGTTATCTGGGGGATTTTGATGTAATTCATCTCTATCTCAAATTTTGGAGCTTTTCCTCTTGACGCAGAGACTATTCCAATTCTAGCATGCTCAAACACCTTCACAAGCCCTTCCATTAAAGGCACTGCCGCTCTGAGAACCGTTACTATAACCACGTTTCTCCTGTCCTTAACTATTATCCCTTCAGTTTCCTCTAAAGGAGTCTCAACTTTTACTTTCGCTGTTTCCATTGTTTTGATTATTTCGTAACCCATGAACCTTCCAAGTTTCACAAGCCCTTTTCTAAAGGCTATGGAGTCCGTTTCCTTATCTCTGAGCTCTGTTAAAATTTCCATTAAGTAGGGAGAGTCATCAAAGGAGTAAACACCCTTCCATCTTTTGTCCTCTATCATCTTTATCACCTCAACAATTGATCAAGCAAAATGGCCGTTAACGCCCCAACGGCCATTCCTGATTCCAAAATGCTCCCCACAATTCTTGGAAAGTGTTCAATGAATTCCGGAGGCAATTGGGGAGCTCCGAGCCCCACAATCAGAGCACTTGCAATTATAAGCATATTTCTGTCGTTTAGCTCTACTTTTTCCTTTATTAATCTAAGCCCGGTAACACTTATCATGCCATAGAGGGCTATCGTAAGCCCCCCAAGCACCGGCTGAGGAAGGGAAGCCAAAATACCGGAAAACTTTGGAATCATCGCCAGGACTATTAATATAACTCCTCCCATCTGCACCGCTTGCCTGCTCGCAACCTTTGTTAAGGCCACTAATCCTATGTTCTCGGAATAGCTTGTTGTACCGCAGGCTCCTAGAAATCCGGCAATTGAACATGCAAGCCCTTCGCTCATGATTCCTCTGTTGATGTTCTTGTTTGTTATTGGAGCTTCAGCTATTGCAGAAATTGCATGGTAATCTCCAACGCTCTCTATCATGCTTACAATAAATGCGAACAGCAAGGTTATTATAGCAGAGGCTTCAAAGACCGGAGTGCCCCATGGTAGAGGTTTTGGGAGGCTGACTAACGGTAGTTCTCTAACCAAACTGGTGTCTGCCATTCCGAGTGGAATGCTGATGAGATACCCAACTATTGCACCCACAATTACAGGCATTGCCCTCAAAGAGCCTTTCCCCTTGAGTGCAACGTAGACAGTTGTTGAGAAGGTCACAAGTGCAATGAAGAAAGCCTTTGGTATTGTTGCACCGCTTGGATCGGCAAAGAAGTTGAAGGTGTACTTTACCGCAACACGCGCCAGAGAGAAGCCTATAAGCATTATTGTAACCCCCGTAACTACCGGGGAGAAGAGTCTTTTAACTTTTCCAACAACTCCAAATGCGCCTATTGCAGCTTCGATTAGACCTCCCACTATCAAGGCTCCTTCCACTGCTGTCAAGCCCAAGCTCTTCCCTATACCAATGAGCCCTGGAATAAAGGCAAAGCTGGAACCCTGAACTATTGGGTACTTGGATCCTACCGTGATTTGGAGGATAGTTGCTATTCCCATTGCTAGGAGAACCACCTGAATTAGTAGTGCTATTTCTCTCTGCTCAAGCCCAATGGCCGTTCCTACGACAAGAGGCACTGTAACTGTTGCTCCGAACATTGCAAGGACGTGCTGAAAGCCCAAAAGAACAGCCCGCTTTGTTTCAACTTTTTCTTCTATTCCAATTTTAATTCCGTTTGCCATTAAAGCCCGCTCGAGATATGTTGGGACGGATTTAAAAAATTTTCGGGTTCAATGCTATCTTCATAGCAATGTTGAAATGAAAATAATAAAAATTTGACACTAAAATGAAAACTCACTTGCCCATCTCTTCTGGAGGTATGGCACCTTCTTTTACTGGAATTAGGCACAGGAATTCAAGAGTTTCTGAATCTGGGTTTTCATATCCATGTGGCTCATTTGGGGGGATGTAGAGAAAGCTGCCCGGTATAACTTTTACGGTTTTTCTTCCGTTTGTTATGTATCCCTCTCCCTTTATGATGAATATCTCATGCTCCCAATCGTGTTGGTGGATTGGTATTTTTCCGCCTTTTCTAATAACAAAATATCTCATTGCAAAGTTTTTGGCTCCTACCTTCGGGGAGATGAGCCATCTTATTGTTGTGTTCTCAACTCCTTCCATTGTAACTTCTTTTTCTTCTACGTCTTTGTAGTGTCCAACAAACATTTTTATCACCATAAAATGTGGGGATGAGAGATTAATAAGTTTATCTTTTTTGGGCAGGAGGAGCCCTTCCGAAAGGGGGTAGTTCACCTGACCACCCATATTGTCCAGACCATAAAGAGGTAAGCGAGTATGCTTATCAGTACATGTATTTTTATCCATAACTGCCTCTTTTTGGAGAGAAATATGAAAGCACCGCTGAGCATTGAAAGCGTCATAAGTCCAAAGGTTACGTATCCGAGGGTGTAATGGTCTAAAGTTACCATGCTAAATCCTCCCCACGGGGAAGATATAGAGTGGAGCTCCATTCGTTCCAATGATTTTTGCCACTTCTTCATCATAAAATGCTCCAACAGCTACTGTTCCCAAATTCAAAGCCGTAGCCTGGAGATATATATTCTGTCCTATATGCCCTGCCTCCATGTGGACGTATCTAATTCCCCTTTCTCCGTAGTATTTGGTTGTCCTTTCGTAAAAGGCAACCAGCACAATATCAACAGCGGCTTTTCCTACCCAATTTTGGTTCAATGCCGCTTTTTGAAGCTCCTTCCTAAAGTCTCCCTCTTTGATCATTGTTAAACTATGTTCAAAGGGGTCGTAGTGATATATCCCCGGCTTCAAACCCTCCACATTTCCAACCACAACAAAAATCTCAAATGGATAGGTTGCTCCAGCACTTGGAGCTACCCGCTTGTTGTCGTGGGTTATTCCTTGACACGCCCATAATAGTTGAGCGAGTTCCTTTATAGTGAGGGGCTGATTTTTATATGTTCTGATGCTTTTTCTCTTCGCAATAGATTCTTCTACACTCATTTCTCCTTCTAATCTTGGTTCTGGCAGGAGGATTTTCTCTCCAGAGTACATGAGTTCCCCTCCTCTAGGAAAATAAGGTTTTAGGAATAAAGCAATTGATGAAGCCACTACGAGAACTACAATGAAGATTGAAATCTTTCGATAGTTCATGAATGTTAATAAGTTTTTGTAATATTTTAGAGTTTCGTAGGAAAAAAGAGAAAGGCTTAAGTCTTTCTTCCAGCTATAAAGCCTAGAAGGAGGCCAATTACAAGGGTGCCGGCTATTAAGGGTATTGGATATCCATTAGTTTCCTGTTGAACTGGAGAGGTGGTGTTTTGAGGTACCGTTTGGTTTGTAAGCGGCGTAGTGAGGGGGATGAGAGGCTCTTCTGTTATCTTTGGTGGAGTCGTTGTGCTTAAGAATACCGTCGAGGTTTCTTTTACATACTGGTAGAACACCATTGCAGTCTGAATGTTTTCTAGACCGCCCTGCTTTTCATAACTTTGGGCAAATTCATAGTAAGCCAAACTTAGGAGGGGGTAGATACCTTCTTTTTGAGCTATTGCAATAGCGAGTTTGGCGTCTTCCTTCATTCTCTGAAGCTTGTCCATAAGCACAGTCTCATTGTCAATTCCCAGGGTATCTAAGATTATCTCAGCTCTTATTCTAGCTTCCATTGCCGAAAAAATAGCCGCCGAATATTTGCCGTCCTGGTAGTATTCCTCCCCTTCGTTCATCAAGTTCACGAGATCCTGAAGGTTTGCCTCCCCAAACATTGAGGTTATGTATGTTATTATGAGCCTCGAATTATCTAGGTATTCCCTTGCGGTGTCTTTTAGGTTATCTCTCTCAATTATCTCTCCTTTTGCATATCTTTCTCCTAACGATGCCCAGAATCTCGCTGTTTGTATTCTCTCGTATGCGAAGGCAGCATTACTTATTGCATCCCAGTAATTTCCAGCGTAATAGGATGACCAAGCATCTTTCAAAAGGGACTTTGCCTGTTCAACTCTCTCTTCACTCGCAGCAACTGCTTGGAGCATCGTTATTCCTTTTATCGTAAGATTTGAGACATAGTTCTCGGTGTCTTTTATTTCGTCATCAACCTTTTTCAGCAGATTCTCTAAATCGGCCTCGTTTTTCACATCTAAATACCAGTCCACATGTCTTATAGCGATCCTCGCCTGAAAGTCAAGGCTTAGGGCTGTATAATACATGCCTTCATCTAAGTTCTTTTTGGCTTCGTCTACCTTGTCTTTGGCTTCATTTAGAGCATTTTTAAGATAGGAATATGTTGTATAACTGACATCGCTGTTTTTGAGCTTATTCTCAACCTGGTTGTAGTAATCTAGAGTCTCATCATAATCCTTTAGCGCATCGTCCTTTAGGAAAGAGGTGTCAACTTTCAAATCTGCCGGTACTGATGGTTTCTCTATCTTCTTTCCCGTGAAATAGTAAACGGCCTCATATATGTCCCTAATCTCCTTAACTTCAAGACCCCATCTCTCTTTTGCGTATTCAACCACGTCAACTTTCTCGGACTTGCTTGTTATTTGCACTATTGGGCCTATTTGCTTTTGCTCCGTCTTTTGGACTATCTGTATTCTCTGACCTTCAGGAATTAAGAAGAGCTTTGCCCCGACACTATGAGCAGCTGAGGCCTTCTCCAAAATTCCCCCCACTGGCCCGATGCTTCCATCGGGATTTATCATACCCGTCATCATTACGTCTTTTCTTATTTCCCATCCCTCTAAAGCGGCTATTATGCCGACGGTCATGGTTCCCCCAGCGGAAGGACCTCCAATAATTGGAGCATCGGACTTTACTTGAATAAAAACATCGTATTTGCTTATGTCTACGCCAAGAACTTTCCCAGCTACCTGAGCTGCTAATCTTGCCGATGCCTGCATATCCACTTCCGCCAGTGGCCAAGTTTCCACATACACGTGCCCATTTCCTGGAGCAACTGTGATCACAAAATCCGTTGCTACACCTATTAGTTCGCCGCTTGATGTTCTCGATACCGCTGGAGCTTTTAGGACAACGGTGTTTCCCTTCTCTGGACATTGAGCATTCGCAAGGGGCAAGAGCAAAAGGATCAACGCCAGCGTTGAGAGTATTTTTTTCATATCCTCACCTCCGATGATTTAGTTCCCTGTGCTCTTTAATATCTCTTGTGGTTCATGATTCCAAAAATTGGAAGTCTAAACCAAAGTTTTTTAAGCTTATCCTCAAAACGGTTAAGGGGAGACAATATGGGCCTGTATTCCTCTTTCATTGGCCGAAAGTTTAAGCATATAGCCGGAAAAAAATATGAGGACATAATAAAGCACTATAGGGAGTTTCTTTTAACTGAGGAGGAAAGACAAATCCCTGAAATTCGCTCCATATTGATGCCACTTGACAGATATGTTAAGAACATTCCCACAGAGTTGTATGAAACAATAAGTGCCTATGAAGCAAGGACTTTGCTTGTTTACATTTTGGATTCCCATGTATTTGAACTTGTGCGTCAAACACTTAGTCCGGAAGCAAGTGAGGAATTCAGGCGAAGGGAGGAGATAATGGGGGAAGAATTGCTTAACAACGTAGCGAAAAAGCTCGAGAGCTATGGTCTGAGGGTACAAAGGCGTATATTCTTTGGAAACAAGAGCGATGATGTAATAAGGATGGCTGGGAATTATGACATGCTAGCAATTTCGAGAAACTACGGCGCCGAGATCACAAAAACCTCTCCTCTCAGCCCTTTGGTTCTTAAGATAATTCAGCATTTGGAAATTCCGGTAATAGTCTATTAGGAGGTGTCCGAATGACCCCATTGGAGGTATTCGCTCTTGCAGTGTTCATCTTTACTTATGCCCTCATAATAAGCGAACGAATACACAGAACTGTTGCCGCAATGGCCGGAGGTTCTTTAGTGCTCCTCGCCAACGTAGTCCCATGGGAAAAGGTTCCCGTCTATCTTGATCTTGATACAATACTTCTCCTTGCTGGAATGATGATAATTGTGAATACAACAAGGCTGAGTGGTCTATTTGAATATATTGCAATAAAAACTGCCAAATTTGCAAAAGGCGAACCTATAAGAGTTCTTATCCTCTTTTCAGTCGTGACGGCTCTTGTAAGTGCTTTTCTTGATAACGTGACCACAGTTCTCCTGCTCACTCCGATGCTTATCTACATTTCCAGACTTATGGAAGTTAACCCCCTTCCCTTCCTTCTCTCCGAGATTTTCGCTTCTAACATTGGTGGAATGGCAACCCTTATCGGCGATCCGCCAAACATAATGATAGGATCCGCTGCGGGGCTTAGCTTTAACGAGTTTCTCTTCAACATGGGCCTGATAGCGTTTCTTGATTTGATACTCATGATTTTCGTGGTATACCTCGCCTATCGGAAAGTCCTTAAAGTCAGTAAAGAAAAAAAGGAGAGGATTTTAAGAACACTTGGCAACTTGGATGAAAGAGCAGCAATTAGGGACTTGGCTCTTTTTAGGAAGTCCATCATAACAATCGTTGTTGTTGTGCTCTTCTTTTTTGTCCACGACAAGCTTAGAATAGAGCCAGCTGTGGTTGCACTATTCGGGGCATCTTTGATTCTTTTCTGGAGCAGGGAAAATCCTGAAGGGATTTTGGAAAAAATCGAATGGGCAACTTTATTCTTCTTTGGGGGATTGTTTCTCATTGTAGGGAGTTTAGTAGAGACGGGGTTCATAGGTCAGATGGCCCAGTGGATAACTTCTCACATCCATTCAGAAGGAGAGGCAATTCTAGTTATAGCATGGCTTTCAGCTCTGGCATCTGCGGTTATAGACAACATCCCATTCACAGCAACGATGGTACCCTTAATAAAGGCAATGGGGATGTCTCTCAATACTTATCCTCTCTGGTGGGCTTTAAGCCTGGGCGCATGTTTAGGTGGAAATGGAACCGCCATTGGAGCTTCGGCAAACGTTGTTGTTATAGGAATAGCAGAGAGAGAAGGTATAAAAATAACCTTTATGGACTTTCTTAAGATGGGCATCATTGTAATGATCTTAACGGTAGGAGCGGGTGTTGGAATTTTGTGGGCTAGATATGTGTGGTGATAAAAATGAAGATACTCGTGTTGATAGATGGGTCAAAGTGGAGTCAAAAGGCTGCACTCCATGCGGTTGCAGTTGCTA
>JAGGWM010000188.1 GCA_021157445.1 Thermococcus sp.
AAATTGAGAAACCCTATTCGAAAGGTGCAAAGATATTCTTCTCTGACCCAGTTTTCTACTATGTCTTCGAAGGAGAAGTGGGAAATTTCAGAGAGGCTTTCACTGTCTTCACGCTGAGGGAAAAAGGCAGAATCTGGGCTGCAAAAGATGAGAAAGAAGCGGATTTCATATTCGATGGTATCAAACTGGAAGTCGGTGGAAGAAAAAAGAGGATAAAATCTTGTGACTTTGTGATAAGAGATGATATTGATCTTCCACTAAAAAATGCGATACCCCTGTGGATGCTTGGGATGTTGTGGTAAAAAATAGGGAATTTTCATTGTGTATCTAATGAAAAGATCCTGCTTTTTCCAATTTCTTTTTTTCAAAACCTGATGGAAATGCTGGTGATCTCTCAAAAGCCCAAGAAAGCAGAAAAAAGCAGATTAGATATCGTCTTAAGGAGCTTCACAGAGGAATCAAATATCTTATACTCATATTCTGATGAATTATGAATCATTACAGAAGTCTAAATGAGAGAGATTCCATTCGTGATACTATAAAAGTTCAAGAGCTAGACTATTATTATGATTGTTACGGAAAATATTCAATGACTAACATATTTAAACTGCGAACTACAAGTTGCTGTAATGATAGTTTTGACCTAAAGGGCCTTTAAAAGATGAATAGAAAGCTTGTCGAAGTAGCTTCTCTGCAGGATAAAACTGCATTCTTTTCATCGTGAAGGTTGTGTCATAAAATCGTCAATCTTACTTAGCTGTCAGGACTTATATACGATAGTGCCTTCGACCATCGTCAGTATCACTTCAAACTTTTCCGTGAAAACCGTTATGTCTGCGAATTTTCCAGGAGCTATTTTCCCTCTTTCATGACTAATACCCATAATTTTAGCAGGTGTCAAGGTAACCATTTTTACAGCATCTAGTAATGGTATCGAGGCTAATTCAACAAGGTTTCGAAGTACATCAATCATCAAAGCAACACTTCCAGCAAAAGCTTCTCTGCTTGCCAATTTGGCCACGTAACCTGGTGGGGAGATTTCATAATCTTTCGTGACATCTTTTTCAACGACTATCTTTAAACCCCCCAACTCATATTCTCCGGGACCAAGTCCCGCTGCTGAGATGGCATCTGTTATTCCACAAACACGTTCTACTCCTTTATTCTTTATAACAAGTTTCATGAGAGAAGGAGGTAGATGATGTCCATCTGCTATCATTTCTGTTGTGAGTTCATCTAAAAGCAATGTGGCTTCCAATACTCCGGGCAATCTGTAAGACTTCACACGCTTCATTAGAGACATACCGGAATATATGTGCGTCACGTGCGTGTAGCCGTATTCCAAAGCTTTAATAATATCTTGAAAAAGAGCATCAGAGTGACCTATTGCTACAAGTATTCCCCGCCGTGATAATTCTCTCCCTACTTCAAGAGCGCCTGGGAGTTCAGGTGCCATGGATATTCTCTTTACAGCACCTGTGTTGAGTAATCTCTCTATCTCACTCCAAGTGGGAGATTTCAAATACTGGGGATTTTGTGCTCCTGCTTGTGCTTCATTGAAGTAAGGACCTTCCACATGAGCCCCAAGAACCCTTGCTCCTGATTCTTCTGTGATTTTGCTGTCCATGGCTAATCGTATGGTCCTTAGAGCTGCTTCGATTGCATATATCGGTGCTGTCAAAGTCGTTGGGTATATACCTGTAGTTCCTCCCCGAGCATGTGTTCTCGCTATGACTTGGATAGCATCTAAAGTAGCTTCCATGGTATCTCTTCCACCGCCACCATGTACGTGAATATCTATAAACCCTGGTGAGATATAAGCATCGGTAAAATCCAGAACTTCGTCTACTATCTCGTCACGGAGTTGATCTGCAGTACCCACTGCAACTATTTTACTGTTCTCTATCAATACTGCACCTGGAGATATCAACCGAAACGGCGTTATCGTTTTCCCGATCAAAAGCCGCTTCACTTTGCTACCCTCCTTCCATTATTACAAGAGCTTTATTCGTGGTCCATATTTTTCTAAGTAAACTTTGTTTGCTTTATCTCCTCCTGGCACATTTGCACTTGTCCATACAGGAACCTCAATTCCTTTGTTTACAAGCAATTCTACTGTTTTTATGACTATCAAGTTTAATGTGAAAAGATTAACTAATGTTGATACAGGTCCTATGTATTTTCCTATCTCCTCAACGTGAACAACAGCATCTCCAAAAGGCATATGACAATCTACATGCACATCTACAACATCACACAGGTTCGCTTTACTAGGGTGTCGTGCAGGATGATCAGGTGGGATCTTCTCAGCAAACTCTCGACTTGTTATTCCTATGGTGGGAATACCTCTACGTTTGGCTTCTAAAGCCACATCGATACACATCGCGTTGATACCATAGGCGTTCACAATCACTAGCACTCCATCGTTTACGTTATAGGCATTCAGTACAGACACACCATATCCTGGTGTTCGCTCGATGATTGTTGATCTTCTTGCTCCCATAGCGAGGAGAGTACCAGGGTCGAGAATAGCATTCACTGGAACGAGTCCACCAGCTCGATAGAACATCTCCTCCGCTCCCATGTTAGAATGTCCTCCAGGTCCTATGACATGTATTAACTGGTCTTTCTCTATCGCTGAGGCTAAAAGCTCCGCCGCTTTAGTGATAGATTCAGCCTCTTCTTTCATTATCGTTTCATAAAGGGAAATCACTTTCTTCCAGTACACTTCTGTTAGTTGCCTTGCCATAGTTCTCTCACCTCTTTTTCATAATAAGACTTGCACTTTCTTTGTCTAAGAATATATACACCGATGGGTGTCTTCTCAAAACACTTGCTGGGCATTCCGGTGTTACCGGCCCCTCTAGCGCTCTAAAAACAGCCTCTCTCTTTCTTTCACCAGGAACAACACATATTATGTGTTCTGCACCCATTATCACAGGAATAGTTAGAGTTATCGCATGCGTTGGGACATCTTCTAGATTTTTAAAACAGCCATCATTTACTTGTTGCTGACGTGATTTTTCTTCCAGCTTTACTACTTTTACTAAGTGTGGATCATCAAAATCTGCTACTGACGGTTCGTTGAAGGCAATATGACCATTTTCTCCTATCCCAATGCAAGCTAAATGCAAAGGGTATTTTTCCAGCAGCTGCTCATATCTTGTCACAAGTTTTTCAGGATTTTCGCTTTCCAAACCAGGTGGTATCACGTAGTTAACTGTCTTGAAGGGGACACGCTTGAAGATTCGTTCATCAAGATATCTCGAAAACCTTTGAGGCGCATCATGTGGGAGATTCAGGTATTCATCTAGGTGGAAAGCATTGATTCGATACCACTCAATTTCCTTAATCTGAGATAAAGCATCAAGAAATTCATTTTGCGAAGGTGCCGACGCGAAAACCACATTGACTTCATCGTACTTCTTAAGAAGCTTTTTTAGAATTTCTGCTGCTGTAATAGCTGCAGCTGATCCCATATCTCTTCTAGTTTCATACACATAAATTTTCATGGTTCTTTGCTCAAGCAAAGTCATCATTCTTTGATACCTCCTGCAGTAAGCCCTTGCACAAAATATTTCCCTGCAAAAGCAAAACCAATAATGGGAGGAATTGCTATCAATACTGAGCCTGCCATCATTATACCCCACTCAATAGCGTACTCTTGCAAAAAATACGCCATTCCTACAGGCAAAGTCTTGGTGGAATCGCTTATCACTAAAGTGGAAGCGAACAAGTACTCTGACCAAGACATAAGAAATGCATTGATCCATATAGCAGCTATCCCTGGAGCTGCTAAAGGAATGAAAATTTTGAAAATCGTTTGAACTCTACCTGCACCATCTATAAGAGCAGCTTCTTCAATTTCCACAGGGACATTTTGGAAGAATGCGCGAAGTATCCAAACACTGAATGGAGCTATCAACATCACATGTGCTGCTACAAGAGCAAGTGGAGTGTCTATTATACCGATCTTGGAGAACATGATATATAGAGGTACTAATACGAGAACCTTTGGAAACACATATGAACTGATAAAAAACCTGTATAAGAAGCCCCTCCCCGGATACTTGCAGCGAAAGATACTATAAGCAGCAAACGCGCCTGCCACTGCGGTGACAGTAGCAGTTACCACACCTACGATGAAACTGTTGCGGTAGTATCTCAGAAAAGCTATTCGATTGAATAGATGTTTGTAATGCTCAAAAGTCACCTTTTTGGGTAGGAAAGATGGCGTTCCTAATAGCTCTGGAGTGGGTTTTAAAGAATTTATTCCCACCCATATCATGGGCCCCACAAAGATGGTCAAAACCACGGCTACTGATAAGTACTTGAAAATAATACCTATCACTTTCATCTTTGGGCACCCTCTTCTTTAAACAAGATTCTCAGGTAAATAATCACAAGAAGAAGTAGGCCAAGAAACATTAGTATAGCTGCTGCCGCTTCACTAAATCGGAAGCTCCGAAATGCTTTGCTGTAAATATATATAGGAAGTGTCGTTGTATGATCCAAAGGTCCTCCTCTAGTAAGCAGCCAAATAGTATCAAATATATTCGCCGACCAAAGAAGACTGTTAAGAGCTATCACTTTAAGAACTGGTGAAATGAAAGGAAGCGTAATATGTGTGAATCGTTTCCACCTTGAAGCCCCATCTATTGCTGCAGCTTCATGAAGTTCTTTTGGAACGGTCTGAAGAGCTGCCAAAACTATGACAGAAAAGTACGGGATCCATCTCCAACAGTTCAAAAGGATTGCAGTAGGTAATGTCCAAGTTGTGGAAGATAAGAATTCTATAGGACGTTCGACTATGCCTAAACGTATCAAGATATAGTTAGCTACTCCATGTGTTGGATCCAAAATCCACTTCCAGACTATGGCTAGAACAATGGTAGGCAAAACCCATGGTAGTATGATCCAGTTCCTAATAAATTCTTTTCCTTTGTATTCCTGGTTAAGAACTAAAGCCACGCCGAGACTCCCCACCAATTGCAATGCTACATTCGATACTGACCAAATTACTGTGCGTATTACAGAATCCCAGAATTCTCGCTCTGAAAGCACATGCTTGAAATTTGTTAACCCCACATATTTGATTGGTAAACCCACATATCGAACATTTGAGAAACTGATACGTACAGCATCAACAGCAGGGTACAATAATGTTACAGCCACCCAGAGAAGTAGGGGCAAAACAAGCAATAGGCCAAAAGTTGGATCTTTCAAGATAACTGAGGATATTCGCTTCATCTTTTATCTTCCTTTCATGGAGAACATCAGAGATTTTTAATTAAAGGGAGCCAAGGTTCTCCAAACCTTGGCCCCCCAAATTTCACTGCATCATTTGATCGCTTCCTCAATCTTCTTTGCACCTAATTTTACAGCTTCCTCAGGAGATAACCCTTTAACAGTGATTAATTGAGCAGTCCATGCTAGAATGTTTTCAGCGGATACCACACCTGCATTTGGATTAACAGTATCTCTAGTGAATCCGAAGAGTTTACCGTGCTTTGCCGTTTCTATCTGAATCAAGACCGCAGGTATTTTTTCTTTGATAACAGGATCGCTCCAGAACGCATCAGAGTATAAGACTTCGCGAGTTACTGGTAGGAAGAAACCAGGATCCATGTGAAGAAGTCTACTCATTACGTTCGGTTGATGCAACCATTCAACGAATTCTTTGAATGCTGCTCGTTTCTGCGGATCATTTGTGAGAAGCATTAAGCCATTGGAGTAATAGATGGCACCGGGTTGTCCATCTTCTGGAATTGGAGCAGGAGCACAACCAAGCTCACTCAAAGGAGCGTTGGCGTTATCAACCCAACCCTTAATATAGTGCCCTTTTTCCATAACCATAGCAACTTGTCCTGTGAAGAGAGCTGTTCTAGGTTCATCCCATGCCCAACTGGTGCTACCCGGTGGAGAATAGTCAAAGAGTTTTTTATAAAAGGCGTAAGCTTCCACTGTACGGGGATTATCGAAAATCACTTTGTTCGGATCCTCGCCAAAAATATGCTCAGCTTTGTTAACTACCATCAGAGTATAGATGAGCTGATCTGTAGCCATATGAATGGCTCCTGGCACGGCAATAGGATACTTCACAACACCACTATTTTTGAGCTTCTCACAGTATTCCAAAAGTTCTTTCCAAGTGCGTGGAGGTCTGTTTGGATCTAATCCTGCTTTTCTGAAAATATCTTTTCTGTACCATAGTGCAAAAGTCATCCCATAGATAGGAACTGCCCAGTACTCCTTGTCAAAGTAATATGGTTCGAGAGCCGAGTCGAAGAAAGTGTATTTTTGCTGAAGATCTTTTATGATGTCAGTAACAGGCTGCACAACACCAAGTGCTTTGATATACAGCAGAAAATCGGGGATTGTTAGCATGAAGTCGGGACCCCTTCCGGCTTGAATTGCAGCTGGAGCCAGCTGGTAAATTTCTCCCCAACTTTGCACTTGTGGCATGATCTCGATACCAGGATGCGTTTTGTTGAATTCTTCGCAGAGTTCTTTTATACGCTCAACTCTGTGGGGTCTGGCTTCCATGTGCCAGAACACTAATTTGATAGGCTTGGTTGATGTTGCATACAATACTGTCATCAACAAACACCCTAGGAACACCACTAACAAGATCGTCCTAGCTTTCAAGGTTAACACCCCCCTACATAGAAGTTAGAGATCTAATAGCTTCTTGCTTTGCTCTTTCTAAGTGCTCCTCGAGAAGCGAACTGGCAAGTTCAAGGTTCCCTGCTTTCATCGCTTCTAAAATATCTTTGTGTTCCTTACAGGCTACAAGAGGATTTCGAGTCATCCTCGTGGTCATCTTTATCAAATCGATCACACCGTTTGCTATCCTAGCCAACCATTTACTTCCAGATGACTCTATCAGAAACTTTAAATGGAACTCTTCATCGAATTCCCTGACACCTTTTATAAGTTCCTCATCATCTGCTTTTTTCATGAGCTGATTTACTTTATGAATGAGCTGCTCTACTCTTTGTTTATCAAGATTTTGCATTACATAGCGCATTCCCAACAATTCAAAAGCCTTGCGTAGGTCGAAAAGTTCCTCGACATCCCTGGGTGAAAGCTTAACCACAAAGAATCCAGCATAAGGCTTAGCAACAACAAATCCGTGCTGAATCAATTTATGGATGGCTTCTCGAACAGGTGTAGGACTTACACCAAGCTGCTTAGCTACGCCAGATATATCTATCTTCGTCCCGGGTGGTAAGGCTAAACTGGTGATCCTTTCTTTCAAATAGTGGTAAACCTGTTCTGTGAGAGTTTGCTTGGTGACCATAAATGTACGCCTCCACAACAGAGATTAAAATATGATATATGACATAATATATGATATATCATATATCATCAAACTGTCAAGAGCTTCTCGATCATCTTTTTAAAACTCAGAGAGACAGGAAAGTGCCCTCCTCTGAAAGGTGAAATAACACTTTCTTGAGAGGAACCACAGGAAGGATTAAGCCAGATAGTGACATTAAAATTCAGCTTTTTCATGCCAAAAAAGATTATTTCTTCTTTATTTTGTTTCTAGAACAACCCTGCAGAAGAACTGATTTACTTCTGTCTGACTTTCATAGAAAAGACCTCAATTTTCAAGTTCCAAGTGGACCTGAATGTAACAACTAAATATGTTTCTCACATCACGCGATTCCAAAAGATCTCAAAATAAAATCCCTGACCTCGTATATCTTCTCAGGAACCTTTCCATCGGATACTATGACAATGCCATATTGAGCATGATTTGCATCATCTGGCCCTGTATCGTTTTCGTGAAGCCATATCGTATCGTTTCCAACCGTTCCTATGGATCTCCATCTTAGGTTTCCAAAGTAAACTATGAGATCTGGTGGTATGTTTTCAACTTTTTTGTAGACCTCTTCTGGTTTGAAAACCTTTGTTCTAACTATAGATTCACTCAAAGGGATTTTTTGAACATCAAGGGAGAAAATATACTCTCAGCTTGTTTTAAATCATTATGATCATCTATTTCAGCCCATTTGAAACCTTTTATATTTAAGGGATATACATCTTCCTCCTTAACTAGTTCATTTATAGCTTCTTCAATCCATGATGTCCTATCACCACTTAATATGAATTTCTGGAGGATTATACTCCTAAGCTTTTGGATAGTATTATCAGTGAACTTATACAAGTCTATGGAAGTACCATAAGATTTTTCCTTAGGTATGCTTTTCGAGATACCTCTGACAAGGCCGTTTTCTACGATGATTTTCATATTTTCTTCTGTATAATTTCCTTTGTCAACTGCTATGTAATTCTTCCTTTTAGAGGCAATAATCTTCTGTACAATACCAGGTTCATAAATACAATCACCGTTATTTACTATGACTTCATTGTTAAGATTTATTTCCTCTATTGCTAGATATAGAGAGTACATATTGTTTGTTGATTCATAGTGAGTATTTGTTATAACATTTATCCTGGGATATTTCGCTTTTAAAAATTCTTGTATTATCTCATGCTTATAACCAATTACAATGTTAATTTCTTCTTCTTCTATGCCGGATTGTTTGTAGGCTAATATCTCGTATTCAATTATAGGCATTCCGTTGACTTTTACCATACATTTGGGAATCTCCTGTGTTAAAGGACGTAGCCGCTTACCCATTCCCGCTGCTAGTATGATTACATTCACTGAAAACACCTCCAGATGGAGATTCAAGTTTTTAGTATGGTCTCTTTTATAAACCTCCAAATTCTTTCGCTTGATCGTCCGTCTCTATATGTATGAACTAAATTTTTTATAACCTCTCTTTCACACTGATAGTAATCCTCTTCTGAAAGTAATTTAAGAATTTCTTTCTCTAAGTCATATTGCTCATATACCTTTGGCCCAGGAGTCCAAAAGTCATATGGCTCAAGTAGAAATCCTCGTTTTTTTCTATACTCGTCTATATCTACTGGTAGAAACAATATAGGTTTGTCAGTGAGCAGGAAATCAAAGTACACTGACGAATAATCTGTTAATAGAAGATCTGCTCCATTTAGAACTTCGTAAAGATCCATTTCGTGATTGTTTAATGTTTCTGTCTTTATCCAACTAAATACATCCTGATTATCGGAAAGAATTTTCAAAAACTCCGGTTCCCTGGAGTATAATTCTTCCTCATTGGGATGAAGTTTAAAGACAAAATGGAAACGATTCTTTCTAAGAAATTCAATAAAGCGAAGAGTGTCAAATTCTTTCATCCTAAACACATTATGAGAAAGTCTCCTACCATCAGCTGCATGATAATAAC
>JAGGWM010000161.1 GCA_021157445.1 Thermococcus sp.
GGTATTGGGGTTCTCTCTCTAACTCTCTCAACAACCGCTTTCATCTTCGCTCCCTCCACTAACTTTTATCAAAACCGTCGAAAGAAGTTCATAAAAAGCTATTTTAAAGTTTTTGGAATAGGTTTTTAGCCTTACATTCCTTAGAAAAAGAGGTGAAGAAAAATGGCGATCTATTTCATAGGGCTCGGACTTTACGATGAAAAGGACATTACCCTTAAAGGACTGAAAATAGCGAGAAAGTGCGACCTAGTGTTTGCAGAGTTTTATACATCTCTCCTAGCCGGTACGGATATAGGTAAAATAGAAGAACAGATAGGGAAACCAATAAGGCTCCTAAACAGAGAGGACGTTGAACTGAACTTTGAGAGGATAGTCCTTAGTGAAGCAAAAACCAAAGATGTGGCTTTTCTCACCGCTGGAGACCCAATGGTGGCAACCACTCACGCAGATTTAAGATTAAGGGCAAAGCAAATGGGAATAGAGAGCTACGTTATCCATGCCCCATCCATATATTCCGCCGTTGCTATAACCGGACTTCAAATTTATAAGTTCGGAAAGAGTGCAACAGTTGCTTATCCCGAAAAAAATTGGTTCCCAACCAGCCACTATGACACAATCAAAGAAAACAAAGAACGCGGCCTTCATACGCTTCTTTTCTTGGACATTAAGGCAGACCGAGGGAAATACATGACCGCCAATGAAGCTATGGAAATCCTCCTTCAAGTAGAAGAGAAGAAAAAAGAGGAGGTCTTTACCGAGGATACTCTAGTTGTGGTTCTCGCAAGAGCAGGTTCCCTAAATCCGACGATCAAAGCTGGTTATGTAAAGGATATGATAAAGGAGGACTTTGGGAAGCAACCACATGTTCTAATAGTGCCCGGAAGGCTACACGTAGTGGAGGCGGAATATTTGGTGGCCTTTGCCGATGCTCCGGAGCAGATATTAAAGGAGGTTTAGCTTTTTCTTTCCCTGTTTATCGGGGCAATATAACGCTGATAGAACTTCCTTAGCCTCACTGTATGTTCTTCCACCCACTCCCCACTAACTTTCCTTCTTGCAACTCCATCTTTTATGGCCTGTTCTGCAACCGCCCTCGCTTCTTTTGGGTACACATCAGGATGCAATGGAGTGGGAATTATGTAGTCTTCGGATAGCTCTTCATCACTTACACACCTCGCTATCGCTTCAGCGGCCGCTATGTTCATACTCAAAGTGATCTCCTTTGCTCTAACATCCAAAGCCCCCCTAAAAATTCCGGGAAAGCCTAAAACGTTGTTGATTTGATTTGGATAATCACTCCTGCCTGTTGCGACTATTCTTGCCCCAGCTTTTTTGGCCTTTTCGGGCATGATCTCCGGGATAGGATTCGCCATTGCAAAGACTATGGCATCATCTGACATCCTTTTGGTCATCTCCTCTTTGAGAATGTTGCCAACACTTACGCCTATGAAAACATCGGCTCCCTCAAGTGCCTTTGAGATGTCTCCTTCCATATTGTGGATGTTAAACTTGGCGACTTCTCTTTTATAAGGATTTAAATCCTCCCTTCCTTCATGAATTATCCCCTTCCTATCGACCATCACTATTTCCTTAACCCCGACATGATGCAAAAGCTTCGCTATAGCAATTCCCGCAGCACCAGCACCACTCATGGCAATTTTTATGTCCTTGAAGTCCTTTCCAACAAGCTTGAGTGCGTTCATTAGGCCAGCAAGAGTAACAACAGCCGTGCCGTGCTGGTCATCGTGGAAAACCGGAATATCAAGCTCATTCTTAAGCCTCTCCTCAATTTCAAAGCATCTTGGGGCGGAGATATCTTCCAGATTTATGCCCCCAAAGCCCTTTGAAATCAGCTTAATTGTTCTTACAATATCCTCCACATCCCTGCTGTCTATTAGTATGGGGAAAGCGTCTACTCCTGCCAAGGCTTTGAAGAGGACACATTTACCTTCCATCACGGGCATTCCGGCTAGAACTCCGATGTTCCCTAGCCCAAGCACCGCAGAGCCATCCGTAACTACGGCTACGGTGTTAGGGATAACGGTGTACTCTTCATAACTTTCGCCACTTGCTATAGCCTTACACGGTTCAGCAACGCCCGGAGTGTAGGCCAAACTTAGGTCATAAAAGTCCTCAACCTTAACCTTTGGGATAACCTCTATTTTTCCGTTTCCAGGAAAATTATTCCGATGGTAATCAAGGGCATCCCTTCCAAGGTTTTTCCTCTGTTCTTCATCAATCTTCATGAGCTCATCCCCTATCTTCTGAGAGCTCTTCCAATTAAACTCTTTGCATGCCCTGCTTTGACAATTTTATGTTCAAAATGTTTAAATATATCCAGTTGTTTTATCACTTTTGTATCAATCAGGGGTGAGGGACATGGAAGTTCTTGAGAAATATTTCGAGTTTGAAAAGTACAGAACAGACATGAGAACCGAAATACTCGCGGGGATAACCACTTTCATGACAATGGCATATATCCTTTTCGTGAACCCCGCAATTCTCAGTGATGCAATGGGAAAGGAAGCCTTTAACTCACTTGTAGCAGTAACCGCACTTGCGGCAGGAATTTCTACCATAATAATGGGGATTTACGCCAAAAAGCCCTTTGCATTGGCTCCAGGAATGGGGTTGAACGCTTACTTTGCTTATAGCGTTGTGCTTGGAATGGGCTACAACTGGAGAATAGCCCTCGCAGCCGTTTTCATTGAGGGAATACTTTTCATCATACTCAGCGTTACTAAAGTTAGGAGCGCAATAATCCATGCAATTCCATTAAGCCAGAAATATGCCGTTGGAGCTGGAATAGGACTTTTCTTAACACTGATAGGACTCAACGATGTCGGCCTTCTAACAGCAGTTGTTAATGAGAAAGGAGTACTTCAACTCACGGGATTCAATGCCTCAGCACTCGGAACAAAAGCGGGTCTTTTATTCCTATTCGGCCTGTTCTTGGCAGCGGTTCTCATAAGCCTCAGGGTGAAAGGCGCTCTATTAATCTCTATCCTCACCACAAGCATTTTGGGTTGGATAAGCGGAGCGGCACCTTGGCCGGAGCATATCTTTTCAACCCCGGACATAAGCTATACCTTCCTAAAGTTTGACCTTCAAGGGCTCCTTAACGTAGGGGCACTTGGTGTAGTGTTTGCCTTCTTCATGGTCGACTTCTTCGACACCCTTGGAACAGTGACGGGGCTAAGTGCTAAGGCGGGCTTCCTAACAAAAGAAGGTAAAGTACCAGATGCGGAGAAAGTTCTCCTGACGGATGCAATAGGCACAACCCTAGGGGCACTTCTTGGAACATCAACGGTAACAACGTATATAGAGAGCGCCGCGGGAATTGAAGAGGGTGGAAGAACGGGAATGACGGCTTTGGTAACAGGTTTACTATTCCTTGCGATAGGACTGTTCATAGCGCCCATTGCGCAAGCAATCCCGGCCTTTGCTACTGCACCAGCCTTGGTTATAGTGGGTTACTACATGCTTGGTGCAATAAGGGGAGTTGACTTCGACGACGCAAGTGAGGCAATTCCAGCATTCCTGGTGCTCATCACAATCCCCTACACATACTCAATAGCAGATGGAATAGGGATGGGTTTCATAAGCTACACCATAATAAAGCTGTTCAGCGGAAGAGGAAAAGAAATACACCCGCTGATGTATGTGCTGGCATTAATCTTCATAGGCTACTTTGCTTACTTGGGAGGAGTCTTTTGAGCCTTTGCTCCTTCTTTTTCCACGTGTTCTTTAAGAAACTGCTTGAGAACATATGGACAGTGCTCTTGTATGTAATGAGCAAACTCTTTCATTCTCTCAGCCGTGATCTCGTGAACGTAATGCTCGAACTGACATGCGTCCTCCTCCGCTATTTCTGGGGGAATTCCAAGTATCTCGGTAAAAAATTTCATCAAGAGAACATGTTTCTGGTAAGTCTCTTTAGCTATTTCAAGCCCCTTTTCAGTTAAAAGAATCCTATCGTACTTTTCATAATTTATCAAACCTTTTTCACTCAACTTTTTTAACGCATCCACTACACTCGGAGGCCTAACACCCAGCTTTTTTGAGATATCCTTTACCCTGATTACCCCTTTGTTTTTTTGGAGCATGTACATAGTCTCGAGATACTCTTCCTCTCTCTTCGTTATTTCCACAAACCTCACCTGAATTAGTTTGACCTAAATAATTTAAGTGCTTTTTGGTCACACTAAGAATAATAAAAAGAGGCTATTTAGCAAGCTCTATTCCTCTTTCAAGGGCTTTGATATTAATCTCCCAGAGTTTCGGTTTTAATGTCTCTTGAATTCCATTTAAGATGCTCTCCTTCTTCAATGGGATCAAACCTTTCCCATAAGCAAACCCCAGCATAAGCACTCCCAGAGTACGGGAGTTTATTTTATCTGCTTCCTCTTGGAAGTTCTCCATTTCAACGGTGCATATTTTTGAAAGAGCATTGCGTATTTCCTCAAGGCTTGGATATTTCTCCTTTCCAACCAGGGTTGTAGCCGTATGAATTGGATAAGCGTTTACTATGGCATAACTTTTGCCGCTTAGGAATCTCGCATTTCTCAGCGCTTCAGCCGGTTCGAGGGCGAGCATCAGATCAGCATTGCCTTCTTCAATGAGCGGGGAGTAAACTTCTTCCCCAAACCTAAGATAGCTGAGTACACTACCATAGCGCTGACTCATTCCCAGAGTTTCCCCTATCCTAACGTTATATCCCTCTTTCATTGCAGCATTCCCGATAATTCTTGAAAGTGTAAGTCCTCCCTGTCCTCCGACTCCCGTTATTATTAAGTTGAACTCCATAATCACCACCAATAAAATTAACATGGAAGGGTTAAAAATCTGGCGGAAGGTTTATTTGGTAATCCACATCATTCTCTAACATGGGCTTTAAAGAGTATTACCGCGCATTTAAGGCTTACACCGATATATACTCAAAAGAATACCAGAGAAGAATAGAGGAGCTTGAGCCTCATCTACTCAGGTTTATGAAGCGAAAAGGAAAGGTCTTGGACTTAGCATGCGGCGTCGGAGGGTTTTCCTTCCTTCTTGAGGATCATGGCTTTGAGGTCATGGGGCTTGATATAGATGAAGAGATGATTAAAAAAGCCACAGAATACGCGGAAGAAAAGAATTCCAAGGTAAAATTTATAGTGGGAGATGCAAGAGAGCTACCCTTTGAAGATGAAACTTTTGATTACGTTCTCTTTCTCGGAAACACAACCGTCCACTTTTTGCCCAAAGACCTAAGTGAAGTCTTTAAAGAGGTTAAAAGAGTACTTAAAAAGGATGGGCTGTTTTTGATGAATTTCGTGGACATGAGGGGACTTCTTCCAAGAATCCGAATGGGAACCATAGTTGGCGAAGAGTACTGGATAAGCAAGGTGACGATTGACGAAGAAGAAAAAACCGCCCTAATAGAGTACAAAAGTGAGAGAGATTCTTTCAGGGTGAGGTTTGTAATATGGGGAAAAACTGCCGTAGAATTGCTTGCAAAACTGTATTTCATCCCTATAGAAAGCGTTAAGCTCGACGAGGTATCCTACCTGAATGTGTATAAAAAATAAAAATCAGCCCTCAAGCTTGAGCCTCTTTATGACGAATTCCCTGTCGAGTGAAGCTAGAAATGGAGCGAGTCTCGGTCCCCTGTCTTTCCCTATGAAGAGGTTGTAGAGAACCTTAAAGTACTTCTTGCTCGGGATGTTTCTCTTTTTGGCAGCATTGAATATAACCGAATTGAACTCATCGACGGTGAATTTTTCTCTGCTCTCAAGCCACTCCGCAACTTCCATGAGAGCATCTTTTATCCCTTCACTCACCTCAATTGATGGGACTTTTTCCTGAATCTCAAATTTGACATCATCGGGAGCGTATTTTTCGACCCAGTTCTTGGCAAGGAGTATTCTGAGCCTAATTCTATTTAAATCTTCATCATTTAGCTGAGCTGGAACATGACCCTGTTCTTTAAGTATTTCCACTATTCTTTCTTCATTTAAATGAGGCATTTGAACAAGGACTACAAGAAACCTAAAGGGAGCCTGAGCCGCCAAACGGTTTGGTATAGAGGGCATCGAAAGTTCATAGGTCCTCTTAAGCTCTTCAGCCTCTTCGGGATTCTTCGCCTCCTCTAGGTCAAAATACAGCCTCTCAACTCTATCAAATTCGTCATAGAGATTCAACAAGCCCAAACCCAAGTCAATCTTGATCTCTTTATTCGGTCTATGCCTTGCGTAGATGAACCTGATAACACCAGGCTCAAGAACTTCGTAGAGATCGCTTAGGAGAATGACGTTCCCTTTACTGCCACTCATCTTACCCTTCTGACCCTTTATACCAACAAACTCGTACATAAGCGTCATTGGCGCCTTCCATCCAAAGACCCTCTCCACTATCTCCTTTCCAGTGTCATAAGAGCCCCCTGCAGCGAGATGATCCTTACCCGCTGGCTCAAAATCTACCCTAAAGTGTGCCCATCTCATTGGCCAATCAACACGCCAGCGAAGCTTTACGTTGCCTTCTCTTATATCCACTATTCCCTCGCTTTCACAATGAGGACATTTGTACTTAACTTTCCACTCCCCATCCCGCTCTACAAAATCAGCTTCTTTCCTACAGTTTGGGCAGTAAATCTGTACTGGTTGCCACTCATTAGGCAAATGGGGCTGTTTTGCCATATCTCTAAACTTGTTTAAGATTTCCATTATTTCCTTCCTTTTTTCAAGAGCTAGTTTAATCTCATTTGCATATTCCCCGCTTTTGTAGAGTTTGCTCGCCCTAAGGAAATCAACCTCAATCCCAAGCTTTTCAACTTCTTCTTCAAAGAGGTTCATGAAATGATCCGCATAGCTGTTGTGACATCCCCACGGATCTGGAACCTCACTAACGGGCATCGTTAAGTACTCGCTCCATTCCTTGGGGACGTTTTTTGGCACCTTTCTGAAACGATCGTAATCATCCCACATGTGAATATGCCTAACCTTCTTTCCTTTATCTCTCAACGCGTGTCCGACAATATAAGCCGTAAAAAGCTCCCTAAAGTTCCCTATATGAACGTAACCACTCGGCGTTATTCCGCTTTCCACCACATACTCTTCTTTCTCTCCTCTCTCTTTGATGATTTTTTCAGCCATATAATCAGCCCAATGAACCATTCATCCCCACCCGCAGGTAAGTATGAGAAACACTTTTTAAGCTTTGGCTAGCTGAAAGGCCAAAAGTCTTTAACATTATTTTACAAGGTTTGGACAAAAAAGTATATTTAGCCCCATTCAATATTTAATCTTTGGTGAAATCAATGTTCCCTACATGGTTACCCTATGCCGGCATTGCAGCTGGGATTATCATAATTGCGATAGGATTTACAAAAATGCTCGGAGAGGAATACGCTTGGGTTAATAGAAAGATAATCCACTTCAGCATTACACCCGCAATAATACTTTACTATACTGAAAAAATTCCAAGGGAGGTCTTCGCTCCAGCTGCTTTTGCCTTTGCATTGGCTCAATTAATACCCCATCTAAAGAGAGAGGAACTCCCCTGGTACCAAATAAATAGAAATTACGGGGAGGTATTCTTTGCCCTTTCTGCTTCCTTCGTAGTTGCTTTTCTCCCAAAAGAGTATGCCACTGCAGTATTGCTGGTTATGGCAATAAGTGATGGCATTACTGGTATTTTGAGGTTTTATTACTTCAGGAAAAATGGATACAACGTGAAACTTAAAAAACACTGGAGCGGTAGCTTAGGGTACTTTTTGACCGCATTTTTAATAGCATTTTTAGTTCTTCCGGAAAAGTCCTTTGCAATAAAATTAATATGGAGCGGAATATTAACCCTCACAGAATACCAGAAATTTCTCGACGACAATTTAGCGGTTCCATTAGTGGCTACTTTCCTTTATCCAGTAGTCTAGTTATTCAGTCCACCTCACTTTGAGGCTATCTTTCTTCACTTTAGTGAACTCTTCAGCTAGAGCCTTTCCGCTCTTTTCCATGAACTCTGCAATGTTAAGTATTCCAAGCTCTTTAAGTCCAATTGCATCGACCCCTTTCGGAATACCTCTCGCCTCAACGTTTATTCCAATGTGTATTTTTATGCTCACTGGTGAGATCGTGGCTATTGAGATGCTAAGCTTCTTGCCATTTACGTAAATGTCATCTCCTTTTCTGGAAGTTTTTATACCATATTCTCTCAACAGTTCACAAAGCTTTGCTATAAAGAGTTTTTGAAGAGCAGATGCCAGGAGAATGCTTGGATAATCAAAAACTTCCATTACATAATGAACCATGTCATCGCTTTTAATTTCTTTTTTTTGCCGAAGATCCTCAATATCAATCATTTCTTCAATTTTTACATTACATCTGCCTCTAAAAACCACTATGGAATTTCCCAGAATCCCAAAGTTTCTATAAGCCCAGTGACTTTTTATTGCCGAGCCGTCGTAGTCTATTCTCCTATCCCCTATAACCAAAAGTTCCATTTATATCACCTCACAAGCTTTCTAAGAGTTCTCTAAGCTCCTCAAAGCTCTTTACATCAACCCACATATGTATAAATCTGAGATTTTGAATCCTCTTTTTTATATCCTCAAGGTGAATTGTTCTATCATCGACATAAATAATTTCCGACACTTCATATCCTGCACTTCTAAGCTGCTTCAACGTTCGAAGTATCATATCTGCTTTGTTTGGGTGATATTCTATTTTTGGAAAGAGGAAGTATTCCCAAATACCAAACTCCTCCAGAATTGGTCTCACAAGTTCCTCAACATTCCAGCTTGCTATACTCAAAATAAACCTGTCCTTTGCCCATTCCAGAAACTCCAACACACCATCAAACAATCTTAGCTTATTTCCATGTGCATCGATTATCTCATTTCCCTTCCTCTGAAAGGGAGGAACAAGCCGAGAAGCATCTTGATGATCCCATAATGTGCCATCCAAATCAAGTACTAACAATTTCACCACTATCACCAAGACTATTCATAAAATAGAGTTCTTGAATTTATCGATCTTCAGAAAAGTAGAATTATTTTGAGGACCGTGCATAGGTGGATTTGGCCTATCAAATGTCCAGCCTCCTTTCGGGGGTAAGA
>JAGGWM010000138.1 GCA_021157445.1 Thermococcus sp.
GAAGAAAACGATGCAAAAAGGAAGAAGTTACTACAAGAAGGGGAGAGTTTTATGGGTTTTGAAGTACAGAGAAAAGCTGTTTTCCAAGGTTTTGGGCACTTATCCATATTATGTGGAAGTTGACCTGGCAAAAAACTCCAGCAGATGCACCTGTCCACAGGGAAAAGACTGCAAACATGCCGCCGCTACAATAATGGCCTTTGAAGAGGGCTTCTACATAGAAAGCCATGAGCCAGTTTCAGAATTTTTTCCGGATGCAGCTTTAAAAAGGCATCTGTTCCATGATAATCCGGAATTGGGGTTGGAAATTCTTTTAAAGGAGCTTCAATATCAGATAAACAACGATGAAAGTGGAAGCGAAGTGGCTAGACTCTTAAGGGAAGCATTAAAACTGTTCAGCCTTGCCCCATCCAAGGAAAAGGGATTTCAAATATTGGAAATTTTCAAAGAATTCGAGACGCTTTTCCCGGACTACAACCTAACTGGAGAGCTGGAGAAAGAGGTTAAAGAAACTCTAAAAGGGTGCTCTCTTTGAGCTTTCTCCTTAAAGAATCATAAACTTCCTTTCCATCGAAAGTGAAGTTATATCTCACTCCGGCTTCGTCTAAGAGAAACTTCATTATTTGAAGGGCGTATTTTGCTTTGGTACCCTCCATCTCAACCGAGATGAAATAGTTCTTCCTCCTTCCGAGAATTACATCAAAATTAAGTCTCTCGGCAAGCTCCACATCGAGAAAAGTAAATTTTTTCTGCGTTTTGTATTCTCTCACCATAACATTTGAGAACTTTCTTATCAGCTTTTCCATAATCTCCTTCACCCTTTTGTACTCTTCTTCACTGAGCTCTGCAGTGAGTTTGAGTTTTTCCACTATCATATGCCTCACCGAAAAGACATCCAAAAAAATCCTTATAAAGTTTGCATCCCCTAAAAGAGCATCGGAAGGTGAATAATATGAAGGCCATATACAGAGGCATGTGCCCGAACTGTGAGGACAGGATAGGGGATTTACGGTTATACGAGAAGCATCCCTGTGAAGTTTGTCTTGATGATGAAATAAAAGCAGAGGTGTACTTTGACCTTATAAAGGGAATTAGGGATGCCCTAAAACTTAAAGGAACCTTAAAACATTGGGAAGAGTTATATTCTCTTGAAAAAAAGTTGAACGAAGCTGAAGAGCTCTTCAAGAAAGCTACCGGCTTCACATTCTGGAGTGCCCAAAAAACATGGGTTAAACGTTTAGTGAGGGGAAAAAGCTTCTCTATAATCGCTCCCACCGGAATGGGAAAGAGCGTTTTTGGAGCGTTTATGTCAATTTACTATGCAAAAAAAGGCAAAAAATCATACATAATCCTACCCACAACCCCTCTGGTAATCCAAACGATTAAAAGGGTTCAGACATTTGCGGAAAGAGCTAGTGTAGAGGTTAACCTCACCTACTATCACGGAAATATGAAGAAAAAAGAGAAGGAGGAAATGCTCCAAAAAATCCAGAATGGGGATTTTGACATCCTCATAACCTCCGCACAGTATCTGGCGAGGAATTTTGACCTTCTAAAAGATAAAAGGTTCGACTTTATCTTCGTTGATGACGTTGATGCCTTCCTAAAGGCGTCAAAGAACATAGACCGTTCCCTTATTCTTCTTGGCTTTACCGACGAGATAATCCAGAAAGCTTGGGAAATTATAAAACTCAAAAAACAGATGGCAAAATACCTCAACGGCAACAGTAAGGACAAAAATGAAAAACTAAAAGAGTTAAACAAGCAGATAAATGCCATTGAGAGAGAGATTAGGAAGTTTAAGCGAGAAAACAAAATTGGAGTTCTAATCATAGCTTCTGCAACCGGAAGTGCCAGAGGAGACAGGATAAAGCTTTATCGTGAGCTTCTTGATTTCGAGGTGGGAAGCGGAAGATCTGCATTGAGAAATGTTGTGGACAGCTATCTCTTCCCCGAAAAGCCAATAGAGGAGCACGTAAAGGAGCTGCTGAAAACTTTAGGCTCAGGAGGGCTTATATTTGTTCCAATTGACCAAGGGATAGCGTATGCGGAGAAACTAACGAATTACTTGCAGGATCTTGGATTTAAGGTAGAATTAGTCTCGGCAAGGAACAAAAAGGGACTTGAAAGATTCGAAAAAGGAGAGGTTGATTACCTGATAGGGGTTGCCACGTATTACGGTTCTATTGTAAGGGGACTTGACTTACCTCACCTAATACGATACGCAGTATTTACCGGAGTTCCAAAGTTCCGCTTCAGCATAGACCTTGAACAGCCCACCATATACAGGGTTTTAGGGCTGATGAGCGAAGTCATGGAATTCCTCGAAGAGGACGATAGGAGAAATGCAGAAAAGCTGTACGCAAGGTTAAGGAGACTCATAAGGAATATCCCACAGTTTGAAATCCTAAAGATAGAAGAGGCATTAGCGGAAGGTTTGCCCCTGGAAGGGTTCTCAAATCACGTTCTTGAGGTCTTCAAAGAGGCTGTTGAGTTCCTTAGGAGCGTATTAAGAAAGCCTGAAGTCCTAAAAAGAATAGAAGAAGACCCATTTGTAAGCCTCAAGAAAGAAGAAGGAAAGTGGTACATAGAAATTCCCGATGTGAGGACGTACATACAAGCCACGGGGAGGACTTCGAGGCTTTTTGCTGGGGGTATTACAAAGGGACTCAGCGTTTTAATAGTGGACAATGAAAAGGTCTTCAATGGGCTGAAGAGGCAAATGCACTGGCGTTTTGCTGAGTTTGATATTAAGCCATTCAATGAGCTCAATTTAGAGGAAATATTAAAGGAAATTGACGCCGATAGGGAGAAAGTCAGGCTTATCATGGAGGGCAAAATAGCAGAGAAAACAAAAGACCTCGTAAAGTCAGCTCTCATGATAGTGGAATCGCCTAACAAGGCTAGAACTATTGCGAGCTTCTTTGGACAGCCAAGCAAAAGACGTATTGGAGACTTAGTAGCTTATGAGGTGAGTATAGGAGAATTAATGCTTACTATACTGGCAAGCGGTGGACATATGTTCGACCTAGTTACAAACGAAGGTTATCATGGAGTTTTGATAAAGGAAAATGATGAGAAGCCTTACTTCATTCCGGTTTATGATACCTTAAAGCGCTGTAGGGACTGCGGACATCAGTTTGTAGACTGGGAAAAGAAAGGAGTATGCCCCAGGTGTGGCTCAAGAGACGTAAGAGATGCCCTGGAGAACGTAATTGCAATGAGAGAAATAGCACAGGAAGTTGATGAAATATTAATAGGAACGGATCCAGATGTTGAAGGTGAAAAGATAGCTTGGGACATAAGAAACGTTCTCTCTCCTTACACTCCAACCATAAAGAGAATAGAGTTCCACGAGGTTACGAGACCGGCTATTCTAAAGGCCCTCAAAGAAGCTAAAGATGTGAATGAGGCAAGGGTAAATGCACAGCTTGTGAGAAGAATAGAAGACAGATGGATAGGATTTGAACTCAGCCAAAGGCTCTGGGAGGTCTTTGAGAACACCTACCTCTCAGCTGGAAGAGTTCAAACCCCCGTTTTAGGATGGGTTATAGAGAGATACAGGGAGTTCGTGGAAAGTGAAACCGACTTCATGAGGCTAACACTTGAAAACGACTTGGAAGTAACTTTAGAAGGCGTTAAGGAAGAAGTCCAAGAAGTTGTCGTAGATGAAGTACAGTTAGAGGAAAAGGAGCTAAACCCACTTCCCCCATATACCACGGATACCATGCTCCAAGACGCTTCGAGGTTCTTAAGGTTCTCAACCGATTACACGATGAGGCTTGCTCAAGACCTCTTCGAGCTTGGTTTGGTGACCTATATAAGAACCGACTCTACTCATGTAAGTAACGTTGGTATTGAAGTTGCCAAAGAATACATCACCGAAGAGATTGGTGAAGACTACTTTGCTCCAAGGAAGTGGGGTGAAGAAGGAGCACACGAGTGTATAAGACCCACAAGGCCAATAGATACCGGAAGGCTTATGCAACTGTTGAGAGATGGGATAATAACTTTGGCAAGAGCTCTAACGAGAGATCACTTCAGGCTCTATGATATGATATTCAAGCGTTTCATGATCTCCCAAATGAAAGCGGCAAAGATAGTTTATGAGAAGGCAGTTATCGATGCAAAAATAACAAAAGCTGAAGTAGAGGGGTACGTTGAAATACTCTTCGATGGATGGACAAAGCTTAGAGCTCCACCTCTAAAAAAGCTTCCCAAACTTGAAAAAGGGCAGAGAATTAGGGTCAAAGACATTAAGAAATGGAGGGCTCCAAAAGTGCCACTGTTTACTCAAGGAGACATAATTGCGCTGATGAAGGAGCGCAAAATCGGGAGGCCTTCTACTTATGCAAAGATAGTCAAAACTCTCCTCGATAGACACTACGTCATAGAAACGAAAGGAAGGAAAAAGCTAGTACCAACGGAACTCGGTACAAAGGTTTATCATTACCTAATCACCAAATACAAGGAGCTTGTGAGTGAAGAGAGAACCAGACAGCTGGAAGAGCTTATGGATCTCGTGGAAGAAAATAAGGCAGATTATCAGGAAGTGCTGAACGATATGTATAGGGAGATAAGGAAGTACATTGCCTGATCCTTTCTTTTTATAATGAAAAAGAAGAGAAGGAATCACTCCTTCTTGTGTCTCATTTTCCAGTTGTGCCATCTGTATAGGGCAGCAAGTGACTTAATGGCCCTCTCAGGTTCTGGATATGCCGGAATTCCATTTTCATTGAGCATGTCGATTGCCTCTTTAGCCTCAACACCACCGACTATGGCAACGACTATTGGCTTCTTCCTTCCGCTTGCTTCGTACTCCTTTATGACTACCTTTGCAAGGTCTCTTGGGTCAAGAACGGCTGTCTGGCAGTAGAGAACGGCTATTGAATGCATCTCCGGGTGTGCTAAAGCATCCCTAATTGCGCCTTCGTAGGATTCAGCGCCAGCCATACCCGTTAAGTCAACTGGGTTCTTGTAGCTTCCAAAGGGTGGCATGTGGTTTGCAAAGATCTTAAGCTCTTCAAGGTTATCATAAAGCTTTAATCCTTCCTCCTCAGCGGCATCGGTGGCCATAACACCTATTCCCCCGCCGTTTGTGAGGATTACAACGTTGTCTCCTTCAGGCTCTGGAAGGTTTGAAAGTGTTCTCGCCCAATCGAAAGCTTCCCCAATTGTTAATGCCCTTAGGACGCCACTTTGCTTGAATGCAGCCGTGTAAATATTATCAGCCCCGGCAAGTGAACCCGTGTGAGAAGCAGCGGCTTTAGCTCCCCTCTCGCTCCTTCCAGCTTTGATAACTATGATCGGCTTTTTCGTTGAGACCTTCTTTGCAACTTCCATAAATCTCCTACCATCTTTCACACCTTCCATGTAGATTAGAATTGCTCCGGTGTTTTCGTCGGTCTCAAAGTACTCAAGCATGTCTGCATCGTCTAAATCACTCTTGTTTCCAATGCTTACTACTGCCGAGAGACCGACCTTCTCAAGTATTGTCCATCCCATAAGGGCTATTCCTAGAGCTCCGCTTTGAGAGACAAGTGCGAGCTTTCCGGGCATTACGTCTGTTGGGCCAAAGGTTGCATTGAGCTTGGCTGGAGTATAAACGACACCAAATATGTTTGGACCTAGAATTCTCATTCCATACTTGTGAGCCGTCTCCACTAACTGCTGCTCAACTTTCTTTCCTTCCTCGCCAAGCTCTCCAAACCCCGAGCTTATGATTGGAAGGACTTTGACGCCTTTCTTTCCACATTCTTCAACTACCTGCGGGACAAACTTAGCGGGGACAACTACAACTGCCATGTCCACCTCATCAGGAACATCAAGGATGCTCCTGTATACTGGGAACTTTCTTCCGCTGATCTCTATTTCCCCACCTTTAACATTGACTGCATAGATCTTGCCCTCGTAGCCATAGTCGACAAGGTTCTTCATGATAGCGTATCCTATTTTCCCGGGCTTACCAGAAGCACCTATAACGGCAACGCTCTTTGGTTTGAAAAGTGCCTCTATGCTCATCTCCTTCACCTCATTAACTTTACAAAAGTTAATGCGAAAGAGGAGTTATAACTTTTCTCTTATTCATTTGACGACTTGGATATCGGCGTTTGTTAAAGGAACTAATGGTTTTGAACAATACATTAAACTTCCAGCACAAGATGGTCAGCTCGAAGGACAATGCTTTAAAGTCATGAATGAAAAATAAAAACTGGTGATGAGCCTTCCCCTCCCTGAGAGGGTGATGAACACACCGGTAGGCTGATAAAGATGACGAAGATGGAAGATGAAAAAACCGCCCAATACACCCAAATTCACAAGCTCTTTAGGAAAGCCTTAGAGATCTCCTTTGACACAGTCGTCATACTGTTCCTATTCTTCATACTTTACCTAACCGTGTACTCTATCTACCTCAACTTCAAGTTTACCTACAAAGTCAGCGATCCGAAGCTTCTGATTGCAAACATACTCGTGACAATTATCCTAATAGAAACCTACAGGATTTTGATAATCTATTTAAGGCAGCACCGTGTGAGCATATCTCACATTCTTGAGGTTGGAATGGTGGCGCTTGTTCAAAAGCTCATCGTTGCCTCGGATTTTAAGGAGCTCGATGCCTTAAAGCTCTTCGCTGTTGGTGGATTGCTTTTTATACTTGGTTATCTATACATTAGAATAGGTGGTGAGTAATGGGAGTTCAGATTGGTGAGCTCCTGCCTAGAAAGGAGCTTGAGCTCGAAAATTTAAACGGAAGGAAAGTTGCAATAGATGCATTTAACGCTATCTACCAGTTCCTTTCAATAATAAGACAGAGAGATGGGACTCCTTTAATGGATTCCAAAGGGAGGATTACATCACATCTTTCAGGGCTTTTTTACAGAACTATAAACCTAATGGAGGCCGGAATAAAGCCCGCATACGTATTTGATGGAAAGCCCCCAGAGTTTAAGAAAAAAGAGCTTGAAAAGAGGGCTGAGGCTAGAGAAGAAGCACAGGAAAAATGGGAAGAAGCCCTGGCAAGAGGAGATCTCGAAGAGGCAAAGAAGTATGCACAAAGGGCGAGCAAAGTTAATGAAATGCTCATTAAAGACGCCAAAAAACTCTTGGAGCTGATGGGAATTCCATGGGTGCAGGCTCCGAGTGAAGGTGAAGCTCAGGCAGCCTATATGGCATCTAAAGGACATGTTTGGGCTTCAGCAAGCCAGGATTACGACTCGCTCTTATTTGGAACACCGAGGCTCATAAGGAATCTCACCATAACGGGAAAAAGAAAGCTCCCCGGAAAGGACATTTATGTAGAAGTTAAACCAGAGCTGATAGTTCTCGAAGAAGCCCTAAAAGAGCTTAAAATAACTAAAGAAAAGCTTATAGAGCTTGCAATCCTCGTAGGGACAGACTACAATCCCGGGGGAATAAAGGGAATCGGGCCAAAGAAAGCCCTCGAAATAGTTAAATATTCCAGAGATCCTCTGGCAAAGTATCAAAAAATGAGCGATATAGATCTCTATGCAATAAAGGAGTTCTTTTTGAATCCGCCAGTAACGGATGAATACAAGCTCGAATGGAAGATGCCAGACGAGGAAGGGATATTAAAGTTTCTCTGTGATGAGCATGATTTTAGTGAAGAGAGGGTCAAAAATGGCCTAGAGAGGCTTAAAAAGGCGATTAAGGCTGGAAGGCAGTTTACACTGGACAGCTGGTTTAAAAAGTGATAAAATGAATCCCACAAAAATTAGACTCAAAGTGGAAGCTTTAGCCCTAATTTTTCCACCATTTCTTTGTATCTGTTTCTTACTGTGACTTCAGTTACCCTTGCAACTTCAGCTACTTCTCTTTGAGTCCTCTTTTCTCCTTCCAGCAAACCGGCAATATATAATGCAGCGGCAACAAGTCCGGCCGGACTCTTGCCGCTCGTAAGTCCCATCTCATAAGCTCTCTCCAGGAGCTCTATGGCCCTTCTTCTCGTTCTCTCGCTCAAGCCAAGCTCGTCAGCAAACTTATTCACGTAATCTGTGGGCTTTACAAAGAGCTTTTTAGGAGTTAGGTTAAGGTTCCTTGCAATGAACCTGAAGCTCCTTCCGATCTCCTTCTTATCAACTTTAGCAATGTCGGCAATCTCATCGAGGGTTCTGGGAATTTTTAATAGCCTACAAGCCGCATAAACACAGGCCGCAATAACACTCTCAATTGACCTTCCCCTGATAAGTCCTTTCCTAACGGCCTCTCTATAAAGCCTCGCCGCTTCTTCTTCAACGTGCTTCGGTAGATTTAACCTTGCACCAAGCCTATCAAGCTCGCTTAATGCAAAGGCAAGGTTTCTCTCAGCAGCATCGCTAACTCTCAGCCTGCTCTGCCACTTCCTAAGCCTATAGATTTTCTCTCTCATCAAACCCTTTACATTCCTGTCATAGCCTATATCCGTCGAGAGACCCTTATCGTGGAGTAAAATGCTCTCAGGTGCACCAGTTCTGGAACGTTTTTCTCTTTGAGAAGCGTCAAATGCTCTCCATTCGGGACCCATATCAATCATGTTCTCCTGAATTACAAAACCACAATTTGCAC
>JAGGWM010000197.1 GCA_021157445.1 Thermococcus sp.
CCCATAGAGAATTATAAACTTCCAGTTGGGCCGTATTCGCTAAAGGTAACAAAGGTAGGTTATAATGATTATACTTCTACTGTTACAATAGAAGCTGGAAAAACGGAAGTCGTTAATGTAGAATTAGTTATGAAAACTGCAACTTTGGTAGTCTCATCTACCCCCTCAGGAGCAAGCGTATACATTGGAGGGGAGTACAAGGGGCAAACGCCCCTTACTTTAAACGTACCTCCTGGAACATACACAGTAGAGATTAGAAAAACTGATTACAAGCCCCATACAGAAACCATAACACTTCAAGCGGGAGAAGAACGTCAAATTAACGTACAACTAGAGGCATTGTTCGGGTTCTTAAATGTATACAGTAACGTTCAAGGGGCAAGCGTGTATATTGATGGAAAGAAGATTGGAGAAACACCACTAAAAGAGTATAAAATTTCAACTGGGAGCCATAGAATAGAAGTTAGGCCAGATAATCAAGACTACAATCCCTATTCAGAAACTGTCGTGATAGAACCCACAAAAACCCACACTATAAATGCTAGATTAACACTAAAAGAAGCCACGCTCTCAGTAGGCTCAACTCCTACTGGTGCCGATGTTTATGTAAACAACCAATATAGTGGAACAACACCGCTTACCCTGAAACTGACACCCGGGACCTATACTGTAAAGATAACCAAAGATGATTATGAACCTTACGTGGAAACCGTAACCCTAAATCCCGGTGAAAGCAAGAGTATCAACATTCAACTTAAAGCATTGTTTGGATTTCTAAATATTTACTCCAATGTCCAAGGTGCTGATGTATATATTGACGGTGTGAAAGTAGGGACAACGCCTTTAAAGGCATACAAACTTTCAGTAGGAGATCACAAAATAGAAATACGAAAAGAAGGGTACGAAACTTTTAGTCAGTCTCTTGTCATAGAGCCTACAAAAACTCATACTATAAACGCCAGACTAACAAAGGCGGGAATTTGGGGAATTTTTGAAAAACTCCATACAAACAACCCCATAGCACTTTACACGGGTGGGGGTCTTCTGCTGATCCTCTTACTGGCGCTTGTAGTGGGAGTCAAAAAGCGCAGAGGTACTAAAGTGAAAGTTGACGAAAAAGTGTTACAAGTATTTCCTAGCGAACTTCTCAAAAAGTACCAACCCCTCGAATTCCTTGGCGAGGGCGGGTTTGCCAAGGTATTCAAGGTTAAAAGAAAGAGTGACGGAAAAATAATAGCGTTGAAAGTATCAAACTTGGATGAGAAGGCTAAGAAGTTCTTAATGAAAGAAATGAAAGCGTGGAAGCTTCTAAATCATCCCAACATAGTAAAGCTGTATAATGCTTATACAGACCCGATACCGCATTTAGAGATAGAGTACGTCGAGGGAGTCAAAATAGGCGACAAAGTAGTGAGAGATTTGGGAAGTTATCCCAAACCCGTTGGGGAAGAGCAGGCTATCAAATTTGTAAAAGATATTGCGAAAGGCCTAAAACATGCTCATTCAAAGAATGTGTTTCACAGAGATCTTAAGCCTCAAAACATCTTGCTTAAAAGTGACTTGACACCAAAAATCACTGATTGGGGGCTGGCAAAAGTTGGAGCCGTCTCAACAACCGCTACAACCACCAAAGGGCTTACTCTTCTGTATGCCGCTCCGGAACAGGTGGATGAAGAGACTTACGGACACACTGATCACAGAACCGACATTTACCAGCTCGGTATGATCTTCTATGAACTCTTGACAGGAAAGTTACCATATGAGGGAAGCACTCCCTCAGCAATTATGGCCAAGCTAACAAATCCAAACGTTAAACCTAAACTTCCATCCCAAGTAAGTGAGAACCTCGCAAAATATGATAGCATCTTCAAGAAACTCCTTGCTAAACGAAAAGAAGACCGTTATCAGTCAATTGACGAGTTTTTAAATGATATAGAACTACTAGAAAAGGTTGAAAAGGAGAAAAAGGCCCTTAAAGAGGAAATCCAGGAAACAAAAACAAGAATGACTTTAAGCAAAAACCGAGAAGAATTAAGGAGGTTGAAGGAAATAGCAGTAGAACAATTAACAAGGCTCGCTTTACTTCATGCTCGTCATAATGAGAAGGCAGATCTCATCAAGGTTCTTGAAGACCTCAAAGATCTTACAAAAGATTACAAAAAGGAACTTGAAAATGCAATAAAGCAGTTTGAGATGATGATTCGTGATAACGTTCAAATAACCCAAAACACAATCGAAGAACTAGATGTCCTTCTCCATAAAATACGGAGGGAAGCAGAAAAATGAATTTTTCCTCCAAATTTTTTTCGGAAAAGCTTAAGGAATTAGTAGAGAGAATTGCTAACATAGAGACTTCTCCGCCTAAAGGTCCAAAAGAGAACTATAAATATAAAGAAGTGAAAACAGAAAATGCATACGGAATCTCCCACACTGGGACTAGGGAGAATAACGAAGACAACTTTCTTGTAATGGAGCTCCCTGACGCCCACCTTCTCGCGGTGGCGGACGGCCTTGGAGGCCACAACGCTGGCGAGGTTGCATCCCAGATGGCCGTGGACACTCTGAGGGAGGTCTTTGAGAGGGAATATGGAGAAGGAATGGACGATGAAGAAGTCAAAAAACTCCTTGAGAAGGCCTACAGGCTCGCCCACGAGAGGATAAGCGAGAACGCTGTCGGCGAGAGAGAAGGGATGGGCACGACGCTCGTCACGGCTTTCGTGAGGGACGGGAAGGCGATAATAGCGAACACCGGCGACAGCAGGGCGTACCTCATAAGGGATGGAAATATTGTAGCTAGAACCAAAGACCACTCCATCGTCCAAGAACTCATTGATAAGGGCGAAATAACGCCCGAGGAGGCGAGGAAGCACCCGATGAGGAACATTATCACGAAGGCTCTGGGAATAGACTTTGGGGTTGATTTTTACGAGTGGGTGCTGGAGAAAGAAGATATACTCTTGCTCAGCTCTGATGGGCTCCACGACTACGTGGACAAAGATAGGATTGTCGAGATAGCCTTAAGGAACAAGAACGCGGAGGATATAGGAAGGAAGCTTGTTGAGGAAGCCTTGCCCATAACAAAGGATAATGTTACGGTGGTGGTGTGGAGGTATTAAAAATGGAAAAAAGTTTATATAAGCCCCCCGAAAAGGTTTTTAAGTTGACCAAGTACTGGATTGTAATTTTAATGTTCCTAAGCCTGATTCCAACAGTTTCTGCACAATCCGGATACGCGGGAAAAATTGCAGTGGTTTATGATGTTGGCGGGAGGGGTGACTTGAGCTTTAACGACATGGCATACCTTGGGGCTTCAAGGGCAGCGAGTGAGTTTAACCTTGAACTCGTCGAGCTTCCGAGCAACGGTGAGGACGACTATTACAAGAACCTTGAAACCCTCTCCAAGAGTGGTGAGTATGACATTATCATTGCGGTCGGCTTTATGATGACCGATGTTGTCATGAGAATCGCGGACAAGTATTCTGACCAGAAGTTTGCCATTGTTGATGGCTTTATCCCCGACAAGCCAAACGTCGTGAGTATCCTCTTTAAAGAAAACGAGGGTTCAGCCCTAATCGGGGCCTTAGCTGGGTTAATAGCCGCAAACGATGGCAAAGACAAGGTCGGCGTTGTCCTCGGTATTGAAATCCCAATTATGTATAAATTCGAAGGCGGATACAGATTCGGTGTTGCTTGGGCCGAAGACTATTACAAGCAAAAGACCGGAAATGACATCAACATTGATATCCTCTACACTTACACTGGTTCATTCACAGAC
>JAGGWM010000212.1 GCA_021157445.1 Thermococcus sp.
GAGGCTATGGAAGACATGGGCTTTCAAGCGGTAAACAACCTGCTCTCAATCTTTAAAGGCAAAATTCCAGAGAATCTCGTAAACAAGGAAGTTCTTGAAATAAGGCCTATTGGGGAAGTGAAGATGCTCTAAGTTTTTACTTCTAACTTTTAAGTCATAAGTTGTAACCTATGGCCCTAAACGTTCTTTCGAGGACTCTTTTAAACAAAAAAAAGAAAAGAAAATGGGAATCATTCGCCCTTAAGAATCTTAACGACTTTCTCGGCAACCTCGATGCCGGCCCTTTCCTGAGCTTCGACCGTGGATGCCCCGATGTGAGGAGTTAAAACCACATTATCAAGTTTTGTTAGAGGGTGATCTTTTGGAAGTGGCTCCTCCTCAAAGACATCCAATCCAGCTCCAGCAATCCATCCCTCCTGAAGTGCCTTCACCAAAGCGTTCGTGTCCACAACGGCTCCTCTCGATGTGTTAATGAGAACTGCAGTAGGCTTCATGAGCTTCAATCTTTCTTCGTTAATGAGATGATAAGTGCTCTCCAGGAGGGGCACATGTATGGTAACAACATCACTGTTCTTTAAAAGCTCCTCAAGCTCCACGAACTTTCCACCAACTTCCCTTGCCCTTTCATAATCCTTGTTAACGTCATAGATGAGGATTTTCATTCCAATGGCACTTGCCATCTTCGCTACGCTATAGCCTATCCTTCCAAACCCTATGACACCAAGGGTCTTCCCTTCAAGTTCAAAGCCCATGCACTGTTTCTTAGCCCACACTCCCTCTCTCATCTTTCTGTCAGCGAAAGCAATTTTTCTAGCAACGTTGAAGATCAATGCAATAGCCAGCTCAGCAACACTTCTGCTTGATGCCGCAGGGGCGTTGACGATTTCAATTCCCTTACTCTTTGCGTATTCAACGTCTATGTTATCCAAGCCAACACCAGCTCTTGCTATAACCTTAAGGTTCGGCGCGGCATCTATAATTTCCTTTGTTACTTTGGGCTTGCTCCTGACTATTATGGCGCTAACATCTCTAACAAGTTCCTTAAGCTTTTCTTGGTCTGGGTACTCCTCATAGACCACCTCTAACCCAGCATTCTTCAAAATCTCGATTGCCCTTTCATGCAGAGGTGCAGCCACCAACACTTTCATTTTCAACCCCTCCTTTTTAGTGCCATAAGCAAGACCTGATCGGAGGCATCTTCGGCCCTATCGGCTATATCCCCGATCTTTGTTATGACCTTATCCCATATGATTTTTGCAAATGTTGTTATTTTTTCGCTTTCAAAAACTTTTCTCAAGAGGGAATACTCGATTTTATCAGCATCTTCCTCTGCTATTTCTGTCTTTTTTACGTACTCAATCGCCTCATCAACATTTGTGTTGAGTGCTTTAACGGCCTCCTCAAGCAGCTGATAAGTTCTTAAGGAGTAATCAAGCAACTCCAGAATTTCTTGCTTTAGATCTGCAGGCACTTTTGGTTTTGCCAGGATTAGAGAGTGGGCAGCACTTTCCGCTGCATCTGCGACACTATCAACGAGCTCAGATAAACGAGCGTAATCGCCTCTGTTAACTGGTAAAAACGCCCCTTGATAAAGCATTGTCTCTATTTCTCTCCTTAAACTGTCCGCTTTTCTCTCCAGTTCTTCAACTTCACCCATTAAAGTCTCTGCCTTTTCAATTTCTCCATTAACGTAAGCCCCCACAAGTTCCCTGAGCTTTATTATAGTGGATTCCACAGCTTCAAGATGCCTGTCAATTGTTACAAAAACATTGTTTTCCTTACCTCCGAATATGGGCATGTTCACTCCCCACTATACTATCCATAAGGTTTCTTTATTTAGTTTGTGATTCCTTGGCCTTTACCAAGCTCCAGAGTGCAAAGTTGAGGGGAGTTTTTAACCCTATTTCCTCACCGTATTCAATGATTTTAGCGTTTATGAAGTCAATTTCTGTCCTTTTGCCTTTTTTCATGTCCTGAAGCATGGAGTTATAGTTGTCTCTTGTTCTCTCAAGGGTCTCAAGGAGGAGCTCCATCGGGTGCACCTCAAATTCAATCCCCTTTTGAATCGCAACCTGACAGCCTTCCTTCACGACTTCCATAGCCAAAGCCAAGAGATGATCATTTTCAAGTATATATCCGTTTTTGACTTCTATAATAGCACCAATTGGATTTATCGCTGAGTTAACTATGGCCTTTGCCCATTTCCACCCTACTATGTTCTCGCTAATTTCTGCCTCCAACCCAGCTTTCTTAAAGAGGGCAACAACCCTTTCGGCAAATTTTCCTTTTCCCCGGGGATAGTTCCCAATTATTGTTACTCCCTTTCCCACCCATCTAACAACTCCCCATCTTTCAAGGGCTGCACCGTTGGTAGTTATCCCACCTAGGACATTTTTGGTATATTTTAATGCCTCATCCTCGTTTCCAAGCCCATTTTGAATGCTCAATACCCAAGTGTTTTCTCCTATGCTTTCCTTTGCACACTCCAAAGCGTAGGCTGTGGAGTAAGACTTTGTTGCCAAGATTACCAAGTCTGGCAACTCGGAGGGAATTTTGGTGACTGCTTTAGGATAAACTGTGAACTCTTCAACGCCAACAACTTTAAGGCCGCTATTGTTTATTGCCTCTACGTGCTCTTCACGGCCGATTAGCGTTACATCCTCCCCTATTTTAGATAAAAGTGCTCCAAAGAGAGAACCTATGGAACCCGCACCAAGAATGTAAATTTTCATCACCCTCATCCTCCATAAGCAAAAATTGCAATGGGTAAGGGTGTTACTGGCATGATCTCTTTCACAATCTCCACCGTAACTATTTTTAATGCACTTCTTTAAATATCTTGCAGTCATGGAGCTTGCGGTAATACTCGTAGAGATAGAATACCCGATAAACTTAGGCTCAATTGCAAGGGTGATGAAGAACTTTGGAGTGAAGGAGCTTGTCTTAGTCAATCCTAAGGTTAGTCCCGATGATAAAACGGCCAAAAAATTTGCCGTCCATGCAGTGGATGTACTGGAAAATGCAAAAATTGTTAAGACTCTCGACGAAGCCCTTGAAATGGTGGATTTAGCCGTAGGAACGAGCGGAATAGCTGGAGGAGATTACATCCCGGAGAGAACCCCCATAACCCCAGAGGAGTTTGCAAAGAGGGCTTTTCTTTATGAAGGGAAGATCGGATTGATTTTTGGGAGGGAAAGCAGAGGGCTGGACAATGAAGAGCTCAAGAAGCTTGACTTTACGGTTACAATTCCTACCAGTGATGAATACCCTGTGATGAAC
>JAGGWM010000217.1 GCA_021157445.1 Thermococcus sp.
AGAGTGTTCCAGACGTCAAAAGAGATCAGCCTTATCATTGCCATCACCTTAAGGGCATTGGAGAAAGTTATTAATAAATATAATGTGAAGAAGTTTGGGTCTGGAGCCCGGTTGAATGGTAGCCCCGCGGGGATTCGAACCCCGGTCGCGGGATCCAAAGTCCCGCATGCTTGGCCGCTACACCACGGGGCTGCGCCCAATCACTACTTTATAGCACCATTTATAAATTTTACTGCAAAAGAAAAGCTAGAAGATGATCTCTTCTTCCCCAATACCAAGTGAGAACTTTGATATTACCTTCTCGAACTCGCTTTCAGCTGTATATACAAATCCACAGGTGTGACATTTCAAGTAGTTATCCTCCACACTCAACTCCGAAAAGCAGACCGGACAGCGGTATTCATTTCTCTCGAGATCTTCAAATATCTCGTTTCTCATTACCAGCATTTTTAAGTCGTTTTCCCAATCTTCGTGAACCATCCCCCAGTAGGGAGTTGATACTGGATAATAATCCTCAAGTATTAAGGGATTAATGCCAAGGCTCCTGATTCCTGGGGGTAGCTTTTGTGCCGGTTCAATTGAGACCACAAACTGGTCATAGAACTCTATGTACTGAGATCTTACGCTTATACCGGATGTTATCCTCTTTTTGAGAGGATATATCTGAAGGAACAGCAGGTCATTTGAGGGTTCAAAGAATGCAGAAATCCCCACGTCCTTCCTCCTAAAGAAATAGGAGTATTCGTCTTCGCCGATTTCCTCACCAACAAGAGAAAAACCAAGCTTTCTCAAAGCTTTGTCAACAAAAGAAGGTTTCGGAAGAGACTTACGAATAATGAGGTGTTCCCCTATCCATCCGGCTAATGCCATCGAGTAACCTACATAAAACTGCCTCTGGATTCTAAGGTAAGCCACACTAGGCACTAATTTCATCTTTCTCAAGGGAAATATTGTCACTTAGAGTATTTATCTTTTTTGTTCAGCAATCCTTAGTTGTTAACTGCCAAAGAAGTCCTCCAAGCTGATGACCTTTTTACTCTTTTTCTTTTTGGGTTTGGTCTCTTCTTTTCTTTCCTTGCCCTCTTGTTTTGTGATTTTTTCTTTTTTACTCTCTTTCTTTTTGGCTTTCTTTAGTTTTCCGTTTTCTTTCAGTTCATCTAGATATCCATTCTTTTTTGTGAGCTTTCCTGTTCTTTCCGCTATCATTCTTTCGCAGATATCCGCTCCAAGTGCAAGGAGAGTTTTCTGAGTGTCTGGAAACACATTTTGGAAAAGAGTCTTTATGTCTTTCTCTGTTAGGCAGATTCTCTGCCTTGTATAGTCTATAACATCGTAATGAGTGACAAGCATCTTCGCTGTGGGGAGATACTTTTCAATTGCTCCCTTTGAGACTGTGAGCACGATCTTGCCACCGCATTTTGGGCATTTTCCACTTAGAGGCGGTCTCCGGTATTTGGTGTTACACTTCACACACCTGAATTCTTGCCTTGTAAAGCTCCGTAGGTTTCCTCTCAAATCTGGAACTATGTGAGAGTTTATTATGGTTTCAGCGACGTGATGCTCGTTTACGGCTCTAATACGCTCCGCTAAGGCTAACTGCCTGCTGACCTTGTCTTCCATATCTCCCAACTGCTTGTAGAGGCTCATTTTTGGCCCTGAAGCAATATCATCGGTGTCATGGGTGAACTTCAACCCTTCATACATTTCTGGCTTGCCCAGGCGATCCTCAACTCTTTCGATAATTCCAACAAGCTCTTTTGGTGATTTAAGCTCGTAAGTTGCCCTGTAGAACTCTAAAGGATAGTATCTAACTACATCCATGTTGTGAACTTCGCTGTCAACCTCCCTTGGGTCCAAACGCGTTGTAACTACCAGCGGAGCATCCATCTTGCCGCCGCGTTTTTCTGGGAGGTAATAGCGCGAGAAGTTGAGCAGAGCATCGAGGAGGAGCATTACAGCGTCTTCGTCGCCGTCACATTGAGATGTCACAATATTTTCATTTATTATAACATTATGGTAGTTTTTAGCATTTAATGAGAACACAAAATCTTCTTCTGGTTTTATATATTCAATATGCCTAACTTTCACGGTAAGATGTTTTTCATTCACATCAGGGATAACTACCATCACATCCCCTTCTTTAACTTCGAAAGCTCTCTTCTTAATGAACCTCCCATTTTCATAAACGAGCACTGGATGGTCAACCGTCGTTTCGAAACTCCTGCCGAGCTCAAGCTTGAACCTTATGAGGTGGTCAGTTGAAGGCAGCTTAATCACGTCTTCAATGTCAGTCAAAACTACTTTCCCGTCCTCTTCGTCAAAGGAATAAACCTTAATATCCACCTTTGGCTTCTTTCTTACGTATGCCATATTTTCATAACTTTCTTCTTCAAAGAGCTCATACAGCTCTCTGAGCGTTATCCTCTGAGGCATTCCGTTGATTTGGACAAGTATTCTCGTATTACCGGGGAAGCAGTTCCTTCTCTTTGCCGCATGATAATATGGGTGAGCGCAGCCTACTAGAGCATCAACGAATCCGATAATCCTTCCAACAATTCCGGCTGATGTGTGGGGGGCTAAACCAATAACGAGATGCCCAATGAGATCCTCCATCTTCTCAACATTGTAGAACCTTGGCAGTCCGTAGAACTTTTCGAGCAAATCGTCTATGAACTTCGCAACTCTAACGAGGTATCTCCCGGCTTCTTTTGATAGGATAACATCTTGAACTTTGAGCTCAACTATTTGATCTTCACTTACAAGGGGCTTTCCTTCAAAATCGTGGGTATAGCCAAGCT
>JAGGWM010000042.1 GCA_021157445.1 Thermococcus sp.
AATAGAGGAGACTGCAAAAGGGTAGGCAATAAAATATCTTTCCACTATCCCGGCAACCTCTCCAGAGTGTCTCCTTATGTAGTACTGGAGATAGTTCATCATCATAAACATTCCTATGAAAAGCAGGAACATCACAACTCTGGCAAAACTCCTTAAAGAATGTCCCCTACTCGCCCTTTGGTGTATTCTAAGGGAGAAGAAGTTAACCAAGACCAATCCAAGCGTATGGCCCAAGAACAAACCCAACAACAGCCAGAGAATCGCAAGAAACCCCGATAACGGATACTTCATCAAAAGGACAAGGGCACTTGGGAGGACCGTGGCAAGTGAAGGAGAAATCTCAAGAAGCAGGAGAGCACTGAGGTATCTGGAGCCCATTCTTATGGGAAGGAGCTTTAACGGCTCAAACAGACCCACAGAAAGGATGTATGAGGTTTGTACCGTAGTGACGTACATAGCAAAGACGAAGGGTATTAATGCAAGGGAAACCATTAGAGAAGAAAGGACAAGCTTTTCATCAGTGAAGGCTAATGTAGAGGCCATCAACAATCCAAAAGGGAGGAAACCAAGGACTTGAAGACCGATGCCACGTTTAATGCTCATGGCGTTTTTGATTGCTTTTTGAAACTGCTTATCATCATTCGCTATCAAGGGATTTCTCTTTGCTAGCAGGTAATGAAGCTCGCGATAAAGGATTCTGAGCATAAAACCACCTACAATGCCTCTTTTAGGGCTTGTAAGATGTTCTCTACTTCCCCTTTGCTCTCTGTCAGCTTAAGGAAGATATCCTCAAGGTTTTCTTCATGGGCTTTTTCTTTTAACTCCGGTATTGTTCCCTCCACAATAAGTTCTCCCCTATAAATAAGCCCAATTCTGTCGCATATCATCTCTGCCAAGGGCAATACATGGGTAGAAAACACCATGCTCTTTCCCTCCATCTTGAATTCAAGCAAAAGCTCCCTCAATATCTTTGCACTTTTAGGATCCAGGCCGTTCATGGCCTCATCAAGCACAAGAACCTGAGGATCGTGAAGAAGAGCAGAAATGAGGGAAATCTTCTGCTGTGTACCAAAGCTCAGTGTTCCAATAAACTGATCGAGGTACTCCTCGATCCCAAAGGCCTTGACAAGGTGATTGACCCTCTCTTCTAGCTTTTCCTTCTCAATGTTCCTAACACTCCCGATGAAGTTGAAGAACTCCTCAGGGGTTAGGCTCTCATATAGAAGGGGCGTTTCGGGCACAAAACCAACAACTTCCTTCACCTTTATAGGATCCCTCAAAGGATCAATGCCAGCTACAAGCACCTTCCCGGAGGTCGGCTTAATTATACCAACCAGAATTTTCATTGTAGTTGATTTCCCGCTTCCATTGGGGCCTAAGAGTCCATAGATTTCGCCATTATTAACCCGAAAGCTTATCCCGTTGAGAACGGTTTTCTCGCCGAACTTCTTGATAAGATTCTCCACCACAATCATGCAACTGCCCCGATTAATTGAGAGCTGTTGATCTAATAAATCTTTTGAGAGAAATTTATAACCATGAAATGCGAGAATAATAACATGAAAATCTTACTGATCACAGGAATTCTTGCGGAACCACTGGTTAGGAAGTATGGAAAAGGATGTGATGTGTTCATATGTCCCGTTAGTGTAGCGGCATTTCTCACTCCGAGAATGATCGTGAACTGTTTAAAAAAAGCCCATATAAAGGACTACGACCTAATATTAATCCCCGGGCTTGTAAAGGGATCCGCTCAGGAGATCGAAGACTCCATTGGAATCCCCACGTTTAAAGGTCCAAGAAACGCTTACGACATACCACAGGTTCTTGAGGCGCTCAAAAAAGGGTTCAAGCTAAGCAAAGAAATTCCCGCAGATGACCTTTTTAAGATAGATGCCCTCAAGAAAGTTGAGGACATTAAAAATAAGACAAAAAACAAAAGATACATCGAAAAAGCTCTTAAAAAGCCTTACAACTTCCTTATAGGCAGCTTACCGGTTGGACTTGACTTCCCGCAAAGGATAATAGCCGAAATTGTTGATGCACCAAAGCTCAACTTTAAAGGGCTTCTGGATAAAGCCCTCCACTACCTTAAAAGCGGAGCGGATATAGTCGACATAGGAATGGTAAGCGGGGAGGAACATTTAGAATTCGTCGAGACTATCTCAGAGCTTAGAGATGCCCTAAAAGAGCTCGGCCATGAGGTGCCAATAAGCTTTGACTCCCTGAATCCAAGAGAGATCGAAAAGGCTCTTGATTTTGCAGATCTGTTTTTAAGTGTTGATGAGAGCAATCTGGAAGCCCTAGTAACCGACAAACCTGTTGTTTTAATCCCAACAAATCAAAAGACAGGCTATTTTCCCACTAATCCCCAGAAAAGAGTCGAATTCTTGGAGAAGCTTAAAGAAAGGGCAACTTCTCTTGGGTATAAGAGGATTATCCCGGACTTGATTCTTGAACATGTGCCAAATTTGGCCCGTTCAATCTCGGCCTTTCAGCTCTACAGAGAAAGACACAAGGAAGATGTTCTTTTAGCGGGAGTCGGGAACGTTGTGGAGATGATAGATGCAGACAGCGTAGGGATTAATGCCCTATTGGCTGGAGTTGCAAGGGAATTAAGCATATCTCTCCTTCTGACTACGGAAGTGAGTCCAAAGTGCAGAGGGAGCGTTAAGGAGCTAAGAAGGGCTTTGGACATGACGTTTTTTGACATCCCTAAGGATCTCGGCTTTGACTTGCTCCTTCTAAAAGAAAAGAAAAGCGAGAACGTTACCTACAAAGTGGAATCACCTATCTTAAATGCCAGGGAAAAAAGCGTGAAGCTTGAGGACATTTACTTCAGAATCTTTCTTAAGGACGATAGAATATGGGTAATAGCACATAAAGGTACTGAGCAGCTCTTAGCAATAGTTGGAGAAGAACCTAATGCGATAATTGACACAATTCTGGAGCACTTTGAAATTTCACCCAGACATGCCTTTTACCTCGGCAGGGAACTTGAAAAGGCAAAAACCGCACTCAAACTAAAGAGAAGCTATCTGCAGGAAGGTGAGCTCTTTAAGGACTTCTACTGAAAAAATTAAAAACCCGCTTACCATAATAAGAGAGCTGATGATGAAAGGCCATCCCGAGCCTTATGGCCATGAGGAGTACGGCCAGGGGGTCTGTCCGTCGTGAGGTTTAGGATAATATGTGGGTAAATGTCCTCCCGTTTAACTCAACCCTCACGACGGACTTGGGACTCACCAGCCTCAACTCTCCTCCGGGTTCATCGGGGAGTAAATCATTGGCCTCATCCCCGCTCAGGGCGACCCCAAGTCCCCGCACGAAAACATTGAAAGCACCAAGGAACTGCCTGTCGGCCTTAAACCCACACCTACAAACCACCAGCCCCTTTCGGGACTTTAGTCTACTCCCACATCTCGGGCAGGTGGACGAGGTATGAGCAGGATTCACAAACTCAACTGGAACACGGTACGAGAGCTTTTGGACGATTTTGTTCCAAGTCGAGCGGGACAGTTTGCGGTTAAACACCCTCGAACCATTTTCAAACATTTTAAACTTATTTAAATCCTCGAAGATGAAAACAGCATCCGGAAACTCCCTCGAAAGCTGGACGGCCAGCTTGTTGAGGAAGTCCTCAATCCTGTTTTTCCTGCGGGAATAATACTTCTTTAGAAGCCTCGAAATTCTCTTCGGAGCCTTCCTCTGGAGGCTCTTTAATCCATCAATAATCCTGTCGTATGTCTCTGCAATCCTGTGGAGTTCACTCAAGTCCACCTTTATCCAACCCTTTTCGGGATGATAAATGTCGAGGCTCATTAAATTACAATCAACCCCGATTTTAACCCTGCCCGTGAATTCGACCTCCTTTGAGAACGTTAGGAGAACGTCGTTTTCTCGGATTATCAATTCTCCAACCTTCCAGCCCTTGACTCGCTCATAGAACCATTCGTTAGAATAGTCGAGTTCGAGGCATTCTTCCCTCGGTTTAACTGTTATACGGATTTTCGAGTCCTCAACCTTCATTAAGGTGGTCTTCACCCGCACGAACTTTCTTTTTGCCTCTGGTTTCTTCCTCTTCCTTCTTCCCTTGAGATAATTTTTCCGCCAGCTTTCAAGGATTGAGTATGCAGTTTTAATGGCGGAATCAACATAATGCTTCGCAAAGACCCAGTTCCGAAGGAGCTTGTTCCTCAGTTCTCTTTTAAATTCGTTTGTTTTTGGAAAGTACGGTATCAGGCGGGCTGTCGTGTAGTACTTGTACTTCCTGCCCTCAATGCGGTAGCGGTGTTTTACGAGTTTTTCCTTCCACTCTGTGTTTTCCCAGATTTCATCAATTGCCCGCTGGAGGAGTTTCTGGTATTCCGTCAGGAGCTCTTGGGCATTCCAATTGTGGTTCATTCTGTATGTGAGGACGATTTTCACTCGTTCTCGACCTCCT
>JAGGWM010000144.1 GCA_021157445.1 Thermococcus sp.
CCTTACATGATAGAAGCAACAATAGCGGGAGCCGCTGTAGCGGCAATAGCTACGGGGATCGTTAAGCCTGAAGAAGGAACGTTCAAGACCAAGAGAATTGAACTATATGAAGACGGTAAATTCAAAGACATAGCCCTCATAGACGCTGTTACAACCCTCCATTCTTTTAAAGGTTCTAAAGCAGTGTGGAAGCCAGAATACCTAAAGGAAATCATAGCAAGCGTTGCTTCTCCATATAACATCGGCCTAAGCTCAATTCCTGGAATTTTAAAGGAGATAACTGAAAAGGATGATATGGGAATATATGTAGAGCTCGGTGGGGAAAAGAAAATAAGGGCTCCAATAGCTCCCGGAGTGTTCAAGAACATAAAGGTTAAGGAAGCAAGGGTTTTGGAGCTGAACGAAGAAATAAAACTGAAGACCTCCCCCTCTCTACTGGCTCTGGATGGAGAAAGAGAGACTGAGATGAAAGGAGAGATTACGGCAAAAATAACGAGAAACGGCCCAAGAGTTATAGACTACAAAAAGACCTTGAAAATAGCTGCCGAGAGAGGCTTCTTCAACTATTAGCCTAGAATCTCCTTTATTTTTTCTTTTATACGCTTTTCCCTGTCTTCTGGAGGGTATTTTAAGTTCCATCCCTCCTTTGAGTATTTTTCATTGTAAAGGAGTCTAGTCACTTTCAGCTCTTCCAAAACAGGAGTGTCAAAATAGAGGTCCTCTCCTAAAACTCGTGAGTAGCTCTTTGCTAGAAGTTCAGCAAGCTCTTCGATTTCAATATTATTAACAAAGGCTGAGAGATTTGCAACCCGATACTTAACTGGGTCAAAATTGTGCTTTTTTGGAATCTTGAGGAGAGAGTAAAGCTTCACCAAATCAGAATTTACTAAAATAGACCCATGCAAGATTAGAACGCCCCACCTCAAACCTGCCGCACTGCCCGAGACCTTTTTTTCGTTTACAACGATGTCGTTGGTGTTTCTTAGATAGGGTTTTAAGCCGAGCTCCTTTAGAGCAAGCAAGGTTCCCTTTAAAAGCTCACCATATAGGTAATCTACGGGATATTTTACATCCCTTTTAACCGCAAGAGAATAGTTCAAGCAGCCTTCATCGTGGTAAACAGTTCCTCCCCCAGTAAACCGCCTTACTATTGGGATTTTGAACTTTTTGGCATTTTCCATATTGACATCCTTTTCAGCTTTTCTGAAGCGTCCCAGTACTATAGAATTTTTATTTACCCATATCCTCAGAGTATCATCAACAATATCAACCCCTCTAACCCTAGCAAGGGCTTCCTCAAAGGCCAGGTTAAAATAGGGATTCGCCGATTCATAGGACAAAATCCTCAGGCTCATGACAAAAAATTTGAAAGAAAATAATTAAAGGTTTTGAAGGCTACTCAGTTTCAACAAGGGCTATCACTTCTCCCTGAGATATCTCCTCATTTTCTGGCACCAATATTTTGAGCCTTCCACTTGCCGGGGCCTTCACGATAACGGTAACTTTCTCTATCATAACCTCAGCTATTTCTTCACCCTCCTTCACTTCATCTCCATCGTTCTTATACCACTGGTTTATTACACCTTTTTTATCCTCTTGGCTAACTATTGGCACTTTCACCTCAACTTTCATTCTCTCTCCTCCACTACTGGGTCACATTATGCTCTTTACGGCGTTGATTATCTTCTCCTTGTCTGGAAGGACGTATCTCTCTAAAACCCTGCTGTAAGGAACGGGAACGTCTGGATAGGCAACCCTTACCGGGGGTGCCTCCAAGGATATCCCATTCTCAACAACCGTGGCAATGACCTCACCGCTCATGCCGTAGCTCCTGTAATCTTCATCTACAACCACCAAGCGTCCAGTTTTCTTTACAGAGTCCAAGAGGGTCTTCTTGTCCAAAGGTACTAGACTTCTCAGATCAATTACCTCCGCACTTATGCCTTCCTTTTCAAGCTCTTCAGCAGCCCATAATGCCTCGTATACCATTTTAGCAACACCAACAATCGTTACATCGCTCCCTTCTCTGACCACTTTCGCCTCTCCAATGGGCACCGTGTAAGGCTCCTCCGGAACTTCAACCGTTGCCTCTGGTGGAGAGGGCATCCATCCAAGGCCCATAAGTCCCTTATGGAAGAAGTACATTACTGGATTGTCGTCTCTAATTGCCGAAATCATGAGACCTTTCGCATCGTATGAGTTCGAGGGAATCACCACCTTCAAGCCTGGAACATGAGCAAAGAGCCCGTAGAGGCATTGGGAGTGCTGGGCAGCATCGCTATATCCACCACCCATGGCGGTCATTATAACCACTGGCATCTTTACTTGTCCACCAGACATATAGTGAGCTTTGGCTATGTGGTTGTAGATCTGATCCATTGCAACTCCAAAGAAATCTATAAACATGAGCTCGACTATCGGCCTCATTCCCTTTGATGCCGCCCCCAAAGCGGCACCTATGAATGCTGATTCACATATTGGGGTGTCTCTAACTCTCTCAGGTCCAAACTTCTCTAAAAGTCCACTTGTTGCGCCAAAGATCCCTCCATACGCTCCGATGTCCTCACCCATGACAAATATATTTTCATCTTTCTCCATTTCCTGAGCTATTGCCTCTGAGATTGCCTTATACATAGGGAGTTTTCTTGCCATTTCACTCACCTCCCGCAAAAACGCCCTTTAATGCTTCTTCCGGCTCTGGATACGGGCTGTTTACTGCAAAGTCAATAGCTTCTTGCACTTCCTTGATGTTCTCCTCCTTGATCTTATTAAGTTCCTCTTCTGTGGCAATACCCTTTTCTAGAAGAAGCTTTTCGAAGTTCAAAAGCGGGTCTTTTTGTTTAGCCAACTCTAAGTCCTCCTTGGGTCTATAGTGCTGAGGATCGCCTTCAAAGTGTCCCCTAAGCCTGTAAACTTTTATCTCAATTAAGCTTGGCCCTTCTCCTCTTCTTGCTCTCTCAACGGCTTCCTTGGCAACTTCATACACAGCTATAACATCCATTCCGTCTACACTAACTCCCGGAATTCCATATGCTGCAGCCCTTTCACTGTTTTTTGAAACTGCAGTGGACTTTTCCTTTGGAACAGAGATTGCCCAGCTGTTGTCCTCAATTACAAAGATCACCGGCAACTTCCAAACTGCGGCTAAGTTAAGAGCTTCGTGAAAAGTTCCTTGGTTTGCAGCACCGTCTCCACCCACTGCAACCGCAACATAGTCCTCTCCCTTTAGTTTTGCCGCTATTCCCACACCAACGGCCTGTGGAAAACTTGCACCAACAATTCCGCTGCAGCTGAAATTAACGCTTGCATCGAAAAGGTGCATGTGCCCTCCCTTGCCTCCTGATAGCCCAGTAGCTTTTCCAAAAATCTCAGCGGTCATTTTCTTTAAATTAACCCCCTTGGCAATCGCAAAGTGGTGTGCTCTGTGTGTTCCTATGAGGGCATCTTCGGGCTTTAGGTGCATGCAAACTCCGACTGCTGCAGATTCTTGACCAGAAGATAGGTGAAGCTCCCCTGGGATTGGTCCTGCCGAGATATCAAATCTTGGTGTTTTTCCCTTGTAGTACCACTCTGCAAGCGTTTCTTCATAGGTTCTGATCTTATGCATGGTTCTGTATATCTCAAGCAGGGTTTCTTTGGGAATTTCCTCAATTTTTTCCATTCTCTACACCTCATCCCTTGGATCAAAAATACAAAAACTAAGGAACTATTTTATGAATAAAATCTTGATACATATATAATTTATGGTGCAAGATATTTTTGCAAATAGCAAAGATTTTTAAACAATCCTAATCTCAACAACCTCTCCAACTTCAAAATCCCCGCCGATAAGCTTAACTCTCCTTTCATTGCAGTAAACTCCAACTCCCTTAACCCTACTCCCGTTGGCGAAAACCTCAAAACTTGCTTTGAAGATTCCAACTCCATTGGAGAGAACTTCAGATGCCTCCAAGGTTTTCCCAAAGAGCTCCGCTTTTCCTCCATTGAATATTGCCCCGTATCGGTAATGGGGTAAACCCCCTTCAATGTTTCCAAAAGGTGTCATGCCTTTGCCTTTGGTTTTAAGTGGTCTAAGCCAGAGGTAGCGAGTGGTTTTTTCAACGACTTCAAACTCTTTTCCTTCAACAACAGGAAGGAGGGCCCTAACCTCGGGGAAGATTGTTAATCCTCCCCTTGCTCTATATCGGTCTTCACATCTTCTAAGCTCGAAATGGGCATGTTTGTCACTCCAAGGAGAGAAAAACCCTGAAAGCCTTAGGCTTCCAATTTCATCGCCCAGAAAAGCTTTCTCACCAATCTTAAGCTCCGGCTCCACGTGGAGAACCTTTAAGCAAAATCCACTAACTTCAAAGATGAGAAGGTAATCATCGCTAACCGGAATGTATCTGGGAGTTCTTATCCTTCTTATCTCAACTAATCTTCCTTCCTCAAAGGGAAAAAGTGCTTTCTCCTCGAAATATACATCAACTGCCGTTCCAAGCTTATGAGGAACATAAGGGGTGTCGAAGAAAGAATATCTGACGTTTGGAATTTCCAGCCATAAATCATTTATTCGGGCTATTTTCATTTATTTCACCTCTATTAACTTCCAGCCTCTTCTGTGCACTTCAATTCCCTCTGCCCTTATGTTCAAGCGTTTTATGAGTGCCATAACCTCTCTAATGAATCGCCAGAATTTGTCATCATTACTCATGACCTCGTAGCTTTCGGGAAAGTTCTCCCTTAAGAGTTCTTGGAATTTTTGACCAGCGGCTTTCAAATTGAGCATCTCAAAAAAGTAGTAGTCAACAATGTCCCTAGTTTCCCTGATTATCCCCTCCAGGTCAGTTATTCCCGGGATAATCGGGCTTACAAAGGCATAGTTTTTCACACCTTCTTCTTTGAGGTTTTTTAAGGCATCTATTCGGAGCTTTTGTGAGGGTGTAAAAGGCTCTATAAGCTGCTTCTCTTTTCCTTCGAAACTGTTTATCGTTAATCCGACGTCGATTTCATTGAAGAGCTTGAAAAGATCAATATCCCTTACCACTAAGGGAGACTTCGTTAGGATGCTGAGCTTATTTCTTTTGTTCATCATCTCAAGGGTTCTCCTTGTAAGCTTGAGCTCCCGTTCTATGGGCTGGTAAGGGTCAGAGATGGTTGACATGGCAACCCTTCCATAAACCCTCTTCCTTGCCAGCTCAGGGGCGTTGATCTTTACCTCCACCCATGTACCCCACTCACCATAGGGCTTCCACTTGCAGATGAACTTTGCATAGCAGTATTTGCACGCAAATTGACAGCCAACATATTGGTTTACAGCATAGTCTACCCCGGGGATCCTACTCTTTGTGTAGATGGTCTTCGCCTTGGTTTTAATGACTTTCATTTGAACACCTCGGCAACTTTTAAAAGGCCAAAGAAAGTCGAAAAGAGCATTAAACCCAGAAAAATTCTGTAAACTGTCAAAATTCTCTCTTCTTCAAACTTCTTAAGCCCGAGGAAGATATAAAATGAAGCGATCCAGAGACCGAGCTGGGCTACAAGCAAAGGTGTATCATAGGGGTAATAGGGCGGGGAGAATATAGCCGGAAGGGATAGCATTATGCTCAGCTGAAAGCTGAGAAAAGTTAAAAAGAAAAAATCCGTAATCGAAATGATTGGATTGATTTCTCCAATAACCTTCAGGTTCAAAAAGTACGTAAAAACGAACAAAACCACATAATGCAGCCCATAGAGAGAAAGAAACCTAAATCCAAGTTCTCTCCGCTTCAGAAGTCCATATATTCCCAAAATCACGGCCCCTCCAAGATAAGCGGAGAGCCATGCAGCTAAATCCTTATAAAATCCGTATGGAGCATCGAAGTTAGCAAAAGCTATCGCTCCGGGCTGTGTTATCATTAAAACTCCCAGAGTGAGGAACAGAAACCTCAACTTCTCCTTCTGCTTCATGTGAACACCAAACTTAAATAAGACTTGAAGTTTATATTCCTTGATGTTCGACAGTGAAATATACTCAAAGCGCTTTTGGGAAGTGGATTTTGTTAGAGGAAC
>JAGGWM010000066.1 GCA_021157445.1 Thermococcus sp.
GCACCTGTAGCAGTTAATGTCACAAACCAGTGTTCGTTGCCGTTTTTATCAACATATATGTGGAGCTTGTCATGGTGGATGTGTCCGCTCATGATGAGCTTGATGTTGTACTTCTCGACATCTTGGAGGAACCTTCTTGCTATATCTTCAGTTGTCTTTTCTGGCCCCCCGATCCAGTAGTAGCTCACATACTGAGTTAAGTTCTCCCACTCCTTGTCATCAAACGCCGTAAACCCCTCAATTCTTCCCCCAATCCATCCTTGTGGGGCGGAGTACCAGTAGGGATGGTGAACGATAACTATTGGGATTTTGTCTGGGTGCTCTTCAAGAACTTTCTCCATCCATTCGAGCTGGTTCATGTAAGGATGAGCTTCATCCCCATGGGAGTCCAGGGCTATAATAAGGAACTTCCCTATGGTGATGTAATAGTCGGTTGGCCCGATCAGTTTGGGGTAATAGTTTGGCGGGTCATCGTGGTTCCCTTTCACGATTATTGTTGGTTTCCCAGCTGCGGTTGCCCTGGAAATTATATCAAACATCATTCTATATCCCTTGCTGTCCCCGGCGGTATCAACAACATCTCCGGTGTTTATTATAACATCAACCCTGTTATCCATGCTCCAGTAGGTATAAGCGCTATCCGTGGCAACGTAGCTGTGAAGTGGAACGATTATACCCCCATCACATAGCTCTTGTATTTTCTTTATGTCCCTCTGGAAGTATTCTCCGCAGACGTAACCGAATTTAGTTCCGCTTGTGATGTGAGTATCACTTACATGTGCAATCCTAAGTACCTTGGGATATTCCTTAAGAACCCAGACTCCGTTGGGAATTGTGATTTCTCCTTTGTTTGACTTAACTTGGAGGAAATACACATCTGGAACGACATTTTCGGGTATTTTGGCTTTTATTGTGTCTCCTTTCTCCAAAATTTCAAGTTCATATGGGCCATTCATGACTGAAACGATTGTGAGCTCTGTGATATCAACACCTTCTTGGGGCTGTATTTCTATTGTTTCTCCCGGAAGTGCTATAGCCGGAGCCCCGGGCATTGGCATCTTTAAAATATCTCCTGGAAGTGCCTCTGCACTTGCTGGGTTTACGTTAGTCAAGGACAAAGTGAGAAACGCCAGCAAAAACGCAAGTATTTGCCTCATGAGATCACCAAAATATTAGAGAGTTTCAAACATTAAAAAGGTTATCACTTTTTTCAGGGATTCCATCTTAGAGCTGCGGTTGCAAACCCCATAATCTTCTCTGCGAGTTCGCTTTCACCCCCAAGTTTTTTATAGAGCCGGTAACTTTGCCAAATCTTGGAATAAAGCTTTTGAGATTCCCTTACATTTAATGATCTAGTTGCCACATACAATCTTGTTAGGTGTATGCCCATTTCCAGCAGGTAAAAATCCGCCCGGCTAATAGGTGGAAATAGCATTGGGCGCATGTTCTTATAGGTTGGAACCAATGAGCATTCCAAAACATGGGCTTTCCCTAATTTGTCTTTTATCTCTCTCTCAAGGAACTCCACCCTTCCCTCTATACTGGGAAGACCCTTTATTTTCTTAACGGGAATGGATTTTGCATCCTCAAATTCCACTTCAACTGGTAGGTTAAGAGCGGCTTTTACCAGTAGTTCAACGTCCCATGTTATATGAATTACCCCATAGGGATGATTCCTTATGTCGTTGGCGCTCTTACCTTCAAAAAGCCTGAAGTTCAATCTATTGTCTTTTCTAACAACTCCAACCGGGGTTATGTTTGACTTGGTTGCAAGAAGGACTTCGTAGACCTTTCCCTCTTTGAAAATTTCCATTGCTCAACCCCCAAAGGAAAAAGAATTAAAGGTTTTGTTTGGGAAGCACGAGGACATCATTTCTCTCTATGTAGAACGTTACTTCTCCCTGCGGTCTTAGATGGGCAACGTCTTTATCGTTTATTGTTCTGGCGATTATTCTCTTTTCTCCAAACAGCCCAACTACCTCAATGAAAAATCCGTAGTACTCTATAAGGTCGACCTTGCCCGTTATTGCCACCGCGTTTTCAATAGGATGCAGGCTGATGCGCTCTGGCCTTATGACTAGAACAACTTTGTCGTTGTTCTCCTTGTATGTTAGTCCATCAAGTCTGAAGTTTTCGAATTCAACCGTTACTTTATCTCCATCTCTCTCCACCACTTCAGCTGGAATTACATTGGTTTTGCCCATGAACGATGCAACAAACTCTGTTTTTGGTTTTTCGTATATTTCCTTTGGTGTGCCTACTTGCTCTACCTGTCCTATGTTCATCACGGCTATCCTATCGCTTATTGCCATCGCTTCTTCTTGATCGTGAGTGACGTATAGAACCGTGATTCCAAGCTCCCTCTGTATTCTTCTTATTTCCGATCTCATTTCCAACCTGAGTTTTGCATCCAGATTTGAGAGGGGTTCATCGAGCAGGAGTAGCTTTGGCTCTACTACAAGAGCTCTTGCTATGGCAACTCTCTGCTGCTGACCACCACTAAGCTGTGTGGGGTATCTATCTTCATATCCCTGGAGTTTGACTAACTCAAGAACCCATTTCACTCTTTTTTCGATTTCCTGTTTGGGGAACTTTCTTATTTTGAGCCCATAGGCGATGTTGTCGTAGACGCTCATGTGAGGCCATAATGCGTAGTTCTGGAAAACCAAAACTGCTCCCCTTTCACTTGAGCTTTTGTAGGTTACTTCTTCATCATCGAAGTACAGATGTCCTTCATCGGGAAAGTCCAAGCCGGCGATTATTCTCAATGTGGTTGATTTTCCACAGCCGCTTGGCCCAAGTAGTGTAAACAGCTCCCCGTGTTTTATGTGAAGATCGATACCCTTCAAGGCAACGGTTTCACCAAAAGTTTTCACTATGCCCTCAAGCTTGACTTCAACCATATTCTCACCTCATGTTAATCCAATGAAGGAGTACCTCTGCTTTGTAATAACGTTAACCACAACAATCGCGGTTATCTGCACTACTATCAACAAGACTCCCAACGCTGCTGCTATGTTTATACTACCCGCTGCAGACATTAAGACTTCTTTCATGAATGCTGTTATTGGTGCTTGTGCCATATTTATTGAACCAAGGGTTATTCCAACGCTCGTTTCGCTCATTGAATAGACAAAGCTTAACATTGCCCCACCAAAGACGTTCAGAGATATTAGTGGCATTAAAATTCCCGTTATTGTTTTCCATCTTGAGGCTCCGAGATTCATGGACGATTCTTCGAGGGACATATGAACCTGCTGCAGACCGGCATAAACGGACCTTGCTGCAAATGGGAGTCTCCTTATGGAGTAAGCGAGTATCAGTACCAATGCTGGGTTAAATCCATAAAGCGATGTTGGATTTAGCGGTGAATTCTCCGGGGTTACTGCTGAGAAGAAATAGAAGTATCCCATTGCAACCACAATTCCCGGGACTGCAATTGGGAGTATCACTATGCTTTCTAGGATGGGACTTAGAACACCCTTGAATCTGCTTGTAGCGTAGGAGGAAGTTATTGAAAGGAGTACTATGAGGATTACAGCAGCTCCGGAATACGTAAGGCTGTTCACAATGAACCTCCTGACGTCGGGATTTAGTATCATCTCTTTTACGTAGTCAATTGTGAACCCTTGTGGGAGGACTGTTGTAGTCCATCTTTCGGAGAAAGCAAGCATGATCACACCTAATTGCGGGAATATAGTGATTAACAATGCTGGAAGGAGAACCAAGTATATTAAGAGAGCCTGCCATGGTTTTGGATCACTTATTCTCGGCTTCCACCTTCCACCTTTGCTTAGCATCGCATACTGCCTTAAGCTTACGTACTTTCTTATGCCAAGGAAAGCAATTATTGCTAGGGTCAACATTATTATTGAAAGAGCAGCTATTTCCGGGCTTCTCTCTCCAAGCCCATAGATGAACTTGCTGAATATCTGATAGGACATGAGTTTCTTCGCCAATGGATCTCCATGGAAGACAATTGGTGCTGCTAAGTCTTCAAGGCTGAAGATGAACACTAAAGTAGCTCCTGCAGCAATTCCGGGGAGGGCAAGGGGGAAGGTTACTGTTCTAAAGAGGTGAAATCCCCTGCTCCCGAGGTTTTCTGCCTGCTCCTCGAGGGTGGGGTCTATGTTGATAAAGCTTGCATAGGCATTCAAGTAGACAATCGGATAATAGGCCATAGATTGGGCTAAAACTACACCGGCTAAACCATCTATCTTAATTCTAAACGGGAGTATGTGAAGGACTTCATGGAAAATATAATTTATCAGTCCAAATTCGCTAAACATCTGCTTTATGACGTAAGCATTCACAAAGGGGGTTACCAGCAGTGGTATAAAAAGGGCAATTCTAAAGAGGTTCTTCCCTTTGAAGTTGTATCTCGCCATTACAAAGGCAAAGACAGTTCCCAAAATTGCTGTGAAGAGCGTTACTAATGCGGCAACAACGAGAGAGTTAAGCACAACTCCAAAATCTAAACCCCTGATTAGATACAAGCTTTCACCAGTGGAGGTTGTCAATTTTTGGGCAAATTCCCCGCGTGGAGGGATTTGGATATAGTAGGAGTTCATTAGTATGCTCTTAAACCAGTGAAGGGAAATGTTCCCATCATACGTGAAAGCGATAAGCAACATAGACAAAACTGGCACTATTAAAAACACTATCAGATACAAGAGCGGAAAAATATAAGAGAAAGCGACGAGGGGCTCAAACAATGGAGTCCCAAAAAGTCTTTCACTCCATTTGCTAACCTTCATCCTTGCACCTCCGCGAGGACGCTTTGATATTTTTCTCTTGCAGCATCTCTCCATTCCTGCATTAGGGTGTCTCTAAACGAGGAATCCTTTGCAAGTCTGTCGTTGATTTTCTTTGCGTATTCCTCTGTTAAGGTCACAGTTTCTCCGGTGTCAGGGTCTTTGAATTTTACAGGCTCAAGGAGCTTAATTTTTAGCTCTTTGTACTTGTCCTCACTTATCTTTCCTTCCTTGTAGGCTTTTACTAATGACACCCATGCTCTATGAAGCTCTTGGTTTGCATCGACCAGTGTGGCCTTGAAGTAGAGCTGCATTGAGTTTACCGTTGCTAGGGCTTCGTTATCATCAAATTCTATTCCCTGTGTCTTCAGGGCATTCTCATAGGCCTTCTTTAAGTCGGGTCTCTTTTGTCCTTCTGGGGTATCAAATACGCTTGGATTGACTGGTAGTCTGTTTATGTCTTCATCAAGCCATATCTTCTGTCCTTCTGTTAGAACCCAATAAATAAATGCCTGTGCGGCTTCTTTGTTTTGTGAATTCACAAGAAGGGCTATAGGATCACCGTTTATAATACTCTGGCCTTTCGGAATAATATATTCACAAGCGGGATTTAGCTTCATTGCGGTATATCCATAAAAGTCTATTGTGTTTCCAACGGCAATGTCCCCGGCAATTACGGCCTCTCTGACGGCATCACTGGCATCGTAGATCTTTGAGTTTGCTGCAATTAGTGTGAGAATCTTCCATCCTTCGTCCCATCCAAAAGCCTGGAGAATTATTTGATAAATCCTTGTGTTTGAAGTACTCCTTGTTGGGTCGGCAATTCCCATTTGAGGTGGATCCATCGCAAATGTTTCGCTTGCTATCTCTTCCCATCTCTGAGGAACTGGAAGGTTCCATCTCTTAAGAACGTCGTGGTTTACGGTAAATCCAAACGAAGATAGGGCAGCTGCAATCCAGTATATCTTCCCGTCATTACCCTTCCTTACCATGGGCATTCCAGCAATTGTTTCTTGAATCTGAGTTCCAATGAGACCCAGAACCTTTTGATCCTCTATGGGGGCAAGGTAATTATTCTTGAAAAGGTCGTCAAAGAGTGTTGGACCGCCTCCCCATCCAACATCGGCTCCTTTTTCTATATAGGTCGGCCACAGTGACTCGGGAGCCTTTATGAACTTTATGTCCTTAATATTATACTGCTTTGCTATGTCGCTTTGGAGAAACATCTTCTTTGCCATTACTTGTATAGTCACGTCGTGTCTTGTTAAAACGACAAGAGTTATTCCTTCTGTTTGTGTTCCCGTTTTAGTTTCCCCTCCTCCTATACATCCTGCGGCAACTACGCTGAACAACACAATGAACAAAATCGAAAGGCTCACAAGTTTTTTCATCAATGCTCACCCCTTTTGAAGTTCAGATGCCTATTTTTAAATTTTGTCATAAAAATGTTAAAAGTTTAAAAAAGAAAGGGAAAGATGCAAGGCTACTTCTTTCTTCTAAAGGCCAATGGGATTAAGATCAAGCCTACTAAAGCTGCTGGACCGCAAACTCCTCCACCGGCTTGGGTCTCTGTTTTTGCCGCCTGGTCTAGTGCCCAGTGTATTATGTTTGTAACGAATGCTGGACCGTCTAGGTCGACGCCGTGGTACTTGGCAGTCCATGTTGGCTCGTAGTCACCGTATGGGCTTTCACCGCTTACTATGAGAACACTCTGCTTTCCATTGTCGAATTTAATTATCTCAACTGCCAGGAGTGGGAATACTCCGGTTTCTCCAGCCGTGTAAGCATTTGCCGGTGGGTCGTTGTTCTCTACAATGGTGCCGTCTTGGGAAGTCTTTACAATTCTATAAACGTTCTCTGGAACGTTTCCATCAACGAGCTTTTGCCAGTTTCCATTGTCATCGACCCATGCAACTATCGCTGGGCCGTGATAGAGAACTTTTCCTTCGTGCTGGAAGTTTTGGGTGAGCTTTTCCTTGTCTGGAATGTTATCGTCCGGTTGTACAAGTCCAACTACTCTATAAGATGCTCCAGCGTTGCTTGTTGGGTCTTCAACAGAACAAAGGTCAATTCTTAAATGTCCAACTCCAAGCTGTTCAAGAACGGAGTTTGCAATGTCTTGGGCTTGAGGACCGCTACTACCGTAATCACTATCGGCAGCAACCCAGAGAACTTTTCCTCCTTGCTTAAACCACTCTGCAATGGCTTGGATTTCATCTGGCGCGAAGGGGCTTGTTGGCTGGCCAAGAA
>JAGGWM010000203.1 GCA_021157445.1 Thermococcus sp.
ATCCGGCGATTCCGTAAGGATAGCCGGTAGTGGCCGCGTGACCCGGCCAGTGAGAGCGAGGCTACCGGCAACGGGATGCCGGATGAGCTCTCACGAAGCTCCGCCCTTTAGGGTGGGGTAGGTCACATGCCTTCACTTTACCTTTTCAACAAGAGGTGAGAGAATGGCCAAGGAAAAAACAACCCTACCCCCAACCGGTGCAGGTTTAATGAGATTCTTTGATGAAGACACAAGGGCAATAAAAATAAGCCCAAAAGGGGCAATAGCGATAGTTTTGATATTTGTGGCCATTGAGATACTGCTCAACGTGTTTGGTCACCAGATATTCGGCTAAAGGAGGGTTTTCTTTAATCCCCTTGCGTTTAATTCTTCGTTCACTATTTTTCTCATGACGTCCTCGATGTATCCCTTAACGAGGGTCTCAACGTCTGCTTTTATCTGGTCTATATCATGCCTCAACCCTTCCAAGAGTTTTATGTACTCCTTTGCCATTTCAAGCTGTCCCTCTTGCTTTATAAGCTGTTCTTTTAAGTGTTCAAAGTCCTCTTTGAGAACCTGAAGCCTCTTCACCTCTCTCGTGAGTTCATCAAGTTGTTTGATTAGCTTTGAGTTTTCTTCCTTCAGCTCCGCAATAACTTTCTCTTTGTGCTCTAACTCTTTCACCAAGGCATTATATTCCGAGGCTATATGATGGAGCCTCTCTATCTCCCTTATTGGCGGAACTTGGCCATTTCCAAGTATTATGACATCCGGACCAACGCTGACAATGTCAGTAGGCTTGATTTTTATCTTTTTCTCACTTGAGAACATGCCCGGCTGGAGTTCACCGCCCTTGCTTATGTTCTCCAAGGGCTTGATTTTTAGAATGAAGTAAAACTGGTCTTGGTCGATTTCTACATTAATGTCTGTCACATAACCAAGTATCCGTCCATCGGTCAATGAAACCACGAATTTATTAACGAGCTGATTCCCCTGTTGGTTCTCCATAGTCCCCACCTAAGAAAGATTTTTGAAGTTACTCTACTTAAGCCTTTCCGAGGTCAAAAGGTGAGAGTCAATGATAATCTTTGTTGGAAGATCAAATGTTGGGAAAAGCACGCTGATATTTAGGCTTACCGGAAAGTACGTTAAAAGGGGTAAGAGGCCAGGGGTAACGAGAAAACCAATAGAGATAGGATGGCGGGGAAAAACGATAGTTGACATGCCAGGCTTTGGGTTTATGAGCGGAGTACCAAAGCACGTTCAAGAAAAGATAAAAACGGAGATAGTGCGCTTTATAGAAGACAACGCCGATAGAATTGAGCTTGCGGTTCTGGTTATAGATGGAAAAAGTGCTCTCGAAATTATTGAACGATGGGAAAAGAGAGGGGAAATACCAATCGATGTCGAGTTCTTCCAGTTTCTCCAAGAGCTTAACATACCAACCATAGTCGCAGTTAACAAGATGGACAAAGTGAAAAACCTAAATGCAACCATAAATCGCCTTATAGAGAAGTTTGGACTCAACGGAACATGGGAAGACTACAAGGATGTTTTCCTGCCAATTTCAGCAAAATTTGGGACAAATTTGGATCAACTTAGAAAATTAATAGAAGAAAAAATCAGAGAGTCTCAAGAACAACGTGGGTGATTGTCTCTCTAACGCCATCAAGGGAAGCTATTTCTTCAAGTATCTCATCAAGCCTTGTTTTATCCGCTTCAACAATAAGGTCTATGTCACCGGTAACTCTATACACACGCTTAACTTTGAGTTTTTTGATTGCATCGTAAACGGATTTTCTTTTGGTGGGCTCAATTCTGACAAAAATAAAGACGTCCCCTTTCTTTTCTCCTAAGAACTCCAACGCTTTATCCGTAAGATCTATAAACCCTCTACCCGTTCTTATGTACCCAAGCTCCTTGAGAGTTTTGAGATGATTGCTCAAAGCCTGCCTCGTTATTCCCAATTCTTCCGCTATTTCATCCTGAGTTTTTTCAACGGTATGTACTTCTATGGTTTTTCCCTCTTTGTAAAGCTTTTTAAGCAATTCCACTTGCCTTGATGTAAGTGCAGCTTCAGCGTTCATTTTTTACCACCTCATTTCAGTTGTTTTGCAATCACAAACTGATAGGTTTAATACTTTAATAAATCTTTTGGTCTTTGTAAATTGATTCCGCTACTTAGTTGCCCGTAGATTTCAGAGTTAACTTTTTAATTGTTTCCTTTTTACTTTCAACCATGAACAAAGCAAAGTACACACAGGAAGTCCCAGAGGACAGAAAAGAAGTCCTCAAGGTTATCCAAGAAACGAAAAAGCCCCTCAAGATCATGATAGTGGGTGGAGTGGATAGTGGAAAAACAACTTTAACGGTGTTTCTGGCTAATGAACTTCTATCTCAAGGATTTAGGGTGGCAATTGTGGACAGCGATATAGGGCAAAAAGGCATTTTGCCACCTGCTCTTATAAGCCTTGGATTTCCTGAAAGCATTTTCACATCAATGGAAGAGATAAGGCCTGTAAAGCATTATTTTGTTGGTACGATAACTCCAAATCAGTTTTTTGGTGAGATGGTAACCGGGGTTAAGCTCCTTGTTAATGAAGCAATTAAAAGAAAAGCCGATGTTGTTATGATCGACACCACCGGCTTAGTTCATGGTTCTGGAGTTGAGCTGAAGAGAATGAAAATAGAGATCGTCAAGCCCGATTTGATACTGGCTTTACAGAGAAAAGACGAGCTCGAGGATATTCTGAAACCTTTTGAAAACAAAACAAAGGTTATTAGGCTGGTAATTAGTGAAAATGCAAAACCCCATACAAGAGAGGAAAGAAGAAAGATAAGAAGAGAAAAATGGAAAAAGTACTTTGAAAACTCCAGTGAACATCTTCTAGATCTTCGAAAGTTTTACATCAGCGGCACTCTGATATTCCAAGGAAGAGAGATAAGTGAAGAAGAGAAGAATATCCTGGAGAATCTCTTTAGATGGCTTGTTTTTCATGGGAGAAAAATTACCAGCAGATACTTTGTTGTAAAAGCCGATATCGGAACCTTCCCAAGAAATTTCGATAAAAACACCATGAAAGCTATAGATCTTGAAAATTTGAGCAATCTTCTTGTTGGTTTTATAGACAAGGAGGGTTTTTGCTTGGGACTTGGAATTCTGAAACTAATAAACTTTAAGGAGCTTAAAGCTCACGTACTGACTCCCCTAACTGAAGCTGAAGTTAACAATGCCGTTGAAATAAGATTTGGGAGAATCAGAGTGAGGGAAGACGGAGAGGAACTTGGACTTTTAAACAGGGACGCCCTTTAGAGAAAGGTTTTTAACCGCTTGGCCATTTTAATATTAGGTGTGCCTAATGGAACTTAAGGGGTTCGTGGAAATTCTAAGGCCAGCGAACTGTGTTGTAGCGGGTTTGGTTGGAATCTTAGGCGCCACTGTGGCATTAGGGAGTCTTCCCGGTTATGAAAAAAGCTTAATGATTTTCCTTGTGGTATTCCTAGGGTGTAGCTGGGGCAATATTATCAACGATTACTTTGACTATGAGATCGATAAAATCAACCGACCCCACTAGGCCACTTCCTAGAGGAGCACTATCAAGAAAAGCTGCTCTTGTTTATGGATTGTGCTTAGCCCTCTTGGGGCTTTTGATAGGATATATGCTCAACCTGTGGGCATTTTTATTTGCCCTTGGAGCTTATATCCTTATGTACTTCTATGCCTGGAAGTTAAAGCCCGCTCCATTTGTTGGAAATCTTACGGTGGCAGCTCTTACTGGAGTTACTCCCCTCTATGGGGCTGTTGCCGTGGGTAAGATTGGCCTTGCCGGTTATCTTGCACTTTGTGCATTTTTAGTGAATGTCGCAAGGGAAATATTCAAAGATATAGAGGACGTTGAGGGAGACAGAGTTCATGGAGCCAAAACCCTACCTATTATCTGGGGCGTTAAAAGAACCTCAAAAATGGGAGTTCTATTTAGTCTCGCTACTATACTTGCTTCATTCTTGCCAGTAAAGGCCGGAATTGGCCTTGGATACCTCCCGATAATAGTGGTAGATGGGATAATTTTATTCTCATCATACGAA
>JAGGWM010000213.1 GCA_021157445.1 Thermococcus sp.
ATGTCCCATGTTAGATGATACCACCTTAGAAGGAACGTTATCTCCGTCCAAGGCAAGTGCGTAAAATCCATCGCACCAGAAATCCTTGTTAAAACGCTTCTTTAATGCCTCCGCCTCCTTTTCGAGCATTTTTGGATCCAATGAAGTAAGGCCGAGTAAAGCAGCATCAACAAGAGCCTTGTAGGCATACCCTTGCACCTCCACTAAGGCAACGGGAGGCTTTGTGGGAGTGCCTTCTTCGGTTGGAATGCCTTCCTTTGAGTCCTTCCATCCTTGATTGGCCAAGAGACCTCCTTCATACCTTATGTACCCTCCACCTTCCTTAAGCCTTCTCAAAATCCATTCCACAGCGGCAGTTAGATTGGGCTTTAGCTCTTCTATTAGTTTCCTATCTCCTGTCCACCGAAGGTATTCAGCGGCTAAAATAACGTAAAGGGGAGTTGCATCCACTGTCCCATAATAAGGAGCAAAGGGCATTTTTCTTGAATGAGACAGCTCGCCGAATCTAAACTCGTGGGGAATCTTACCGGGCTCTTCCTCATTAAGCGGGTTGAACTGTTTTCCTTGGAGTTTGGCAAAAAACCTTAGTGTGCCCTCAGCATACTGGGGATAATAGGGAAGCAGGAACCAAGAGGTTATTATGCTGTCTCTTCCAAAGGGGCACGCATAATATGGAATGCCAGCAAATGGAACCATTCCATAGTTGGTGTACGCCGTTAGAGCAGTTAAATCCTCAATGGCCCTCTCAAAAACCATCTCAAGCCATGTTAAGTTCGTTGAGATAACGTTTGGGAGTACAAGAGGTTTTTCTGTCAAAAATACCTCAAGCCCCTCTTTCGAAATCTGAGGAATGAATTCAAGATAAAGGATCTCCTTCTCAAGAGGTTCCAAAGTGATCTCAGCAAATGCCAACCCCTTCTCAATTTTCATGTTTGTTTTGATTCTCAAATTTCTCCTGATCTTATCTTTTCCGGTATAGGAATACTCGCCTTCTTCTCCAAGGAAGCTTTTGATCCTACGTCTAATCTTCTGTCCTCCAAACTTTCTAACTTCAAAAATATCCTCAATAGGAACTTTAAAGATGTACTCTACTCTAAGGTTCATTTTTCTCCGTGAGGTGTTGTAAAATTGAAGCTCTTCCCTGTATGTCCAGTTATCTTTTATTTCCCGCTTTCTCAGCAGAACTACATCATCACCTATGGAAAAATGAGAATATGCCCTTCTTGGACCATCTTGAGAACTTCCTACGAGAATGCTGTCCTTATCCAACTTAAGCTTCACCCCTTTCAGAAAGCGTGTATCAAAGATATAAAATCCATCGTAATTATCCTTCATATTCCCATTCTGTCTTGTAACCGCAAAAGCTCCGTTATAAGAGAGGATAACTGACATCTCCCTACCTCCAAAGAGTTAAAATTAAAGAGAATCCAGAAATTCATCAACTTCCTCTTTTTTTCTTAGATTTATCGCCTTAACTCCCCACATTCTTGCTACGAACTTAATTTCCTCCGTGAAATCGCCAGGAACTGCTGAGAGATGATTTGCTCCCATTACATTAAGGAACCTCTCCTTATCAAGAGGGTTCTTTATTGCTGTGTGAGGCCATTGTTTGCCCCATTTTAGCTTGAATTCAATATCTTCAGTGATCTCAACTCCCTCTGCAAGGAAATATAGGAGATAGTAGTCTCCTCCTCTTCTTATAAGCCTTGCAACAGTGAGCTCAGTTTTTGGGGTTCTATATGTTAACGCCCCTCCGCTCTTTCCTTGACATTGCCCCTGGATGGTTGTTTCTTTGAGGTTTTCCTCCGGATTTTCACTGAGTTTTGCGTAGTAAAGGGAGGAAGCACCGCAGTTTGCTATCAGGATAAGCTCATCGTCAACGTATTTTATGTCACCAAAAAGTGGGGGTTTTCCGCTTAAATAAAAGAGTAAGGCGGAGCTTATCGTTCCCTTTACGTCTCCTTCACAAGTAGCTGGCACAATGGGCTTTTCTCCTTTTGCATCGGCGTTAAATGGAAAGAGAGCCGGAATTAGACATGCTGTTACCCCATAGATTTCACTAAGCTCCGGCTGGCATTTAATTGAAACGGCCGCTGTTTCTTTTTCATATTTCTTCCAGATATCCTTTGCGGCAAGGTATATTGCAATCTGCCTCCTTAAAACTTCTGGAGTGAGCATACTATTGTCATAATTAATTTTAGTCTTCTCATTCAACCACTCAAAGAACTTTTCAACGCGGATACGCTCTTTTTCATCGCTAATCATGAAATCTGCTTTCTTTATTATGGCATACTGATCAAGTATTAGGAAATCTCCTATAAACCTCTTTAGTCTCGGAAGATCATCCATCAAATGCTCCATTCCAAGCGTATAGGGAGCTCCCCATAGGAGCAGGGATTTTTTGGAAAGCTTTGATACTGCCTCTGCAGCCCTTGCCCATGCTTTTACTTTCTCAAGGTCTCCCTTAAGCCTCACATGATGCAAGGCATGATAGTTTACAGAGCTTTCCCAAAGGGAAGCGCCAACAGAAGTTATACATGTACTGCCTGCCCATGCCGGATCATCATCAGCGTAAAGAAGTAGAGGTTTGTTGGTTTCTTTTGCCAATAACGTTACGAGGTTACTTTCCGTCCAGTGCCACAGGCCGAGAATGATCCCACTTACGTCTCTGGATCCAATCAATCTGGAAGCTTTGATAACTTCCTCCTTATCATCCACTCCAAAGTTTCCCCCTTTTTCGAGGGCTTCATATTTTCCAAGGGCCCCATTGATGTCAAAAACTTTTAGTTTAGATGATTCCAGTTCCTGTAGAAGTCTTTTATGCTTTTCCAAAAGGGCTTTTTCCCTCTCTATTGAAAGGGCGGTTTTTCTTGGATCTGTGAAAGTTATAAGAGCTAGCACATTACATCACCTTAACCTTCGTTATGCATGAATTACTTTTAAAATTTAAGGAAGGGAGGGGGTTAGAATATTGCTTTTCCGGTGTTTTTGTCGAAGATGTGGATTTTCTTCATATCAAAAACAACCTCAACTTCCTGCCCCTCCCTAACCCTCGACTCAGCCTTAAAAGCCCCAACAAAACCAACACCACCAA
>JAGGWM010000214.1 GCA_021157445.1 Thermococcus sp.
GCTTCTATGATCCCGGCATACCTTACAGCATGGGCCGAAACACCAAAGAAGGTGAGACCAGGCGACGAAATTACCCTTAAAATCCATATAAAGAACGAAGGGGCCTTGAAGGCAAAGTTTATCACGGTAGTTGTGTCTCCAACGCCCGTTTCTTTTGCCTCTTCCGGTGGAGGAGCAGAGGCGATAGCCCAAGTGGCATCTCAAAGTGGAGTAGTTCAGAGTGTTCTTTTGCCCGTAGATAGCGCTGTGAAATACATAGAGTATCTGGATGGAAAAGAGGAAAAAGTGATTGAATTCAAGTTCAAGGTAAATGAAAACGTCGATCCGGGTATTTACCCCCTCTACATTTCGCTTGCATATCATGTGCAGATGGGAGAGAATTTGCAAATGCTGCAGGGCTTTGATTATTTCTCCATAACTGTAATTCGTGAGGGAGAGGCAACTTTTGAAATAGAGAACATTGAAAAACCGGAAACAGTTCATCCGGGAGAAGACTTTGAGATAACCATTGGTCTTAGGAACCTCGGCTTAGAACCCGCGAAGGAAGTACTTGTTGACCTCTCGCCCTCATTAGAACTCCGGAATGGGGCAATATTAATTGACAACACAACAAAACAGCACTTTACCTATGTCGTAAATACCAACAGAGTTATGGAATACAAATTCAGGCTTCACGTAAGTGAAGATGCATCCACGGGAAGCTATCCGATGAGGTTGAAGGTCTCATACTACAGCGGTGATTCAAAGGACCAGAGAGAGCAGACATTTGACTTTTCAATTCAAGTTGTAAGAAGAAATCAAGCCTTTATTGAAATTGAGAGTGTTGAAATGGATCCAAAGGCAATAGAGCCTGGGGATGAATTTGTGCTCAAGGTAAAAGTGAAAAACGTTGGAGATGAAACGGCAAGGGCATTTTCCTTTAGAATAGAGCCGAGTGAAGTGAATGTACCCGGAGAAGTCACAAAAGTTGACCTCTCCGCCCTCCAGAGCCTTCCTATCCAAGGAAGCCAGAGTATGAGCGAAAACCTCCAAGTTGCCCTGAACCAGATAATGGAACAGCTTGCTAGGGAAAACATCAAAGCTTTCCTCCCTCTTGAGGAAGACAACATAAAGTACTTATCTGAGTTAAGTCCGGGTGAAGAGAAAGTTCTTGAGTTCCATTTAAAAGCAAACGAAAGACTTGAGAACGGTATTTATCCCTTAAAGATTTCGCTGGAATACTTGAGCACACCAAATGATGAGAGGCTAACGGACGAGAGGCTAATTGGTGTGCCGATTCTTGGCAGGGAGCATATAATAGTTTCAAGGGTTTCGACATCTCCAAGCAGGATTTTGGCTGGAACAAACAATGTGGAGATAAACTTTGAAGTAGAGAACATTGGTAGCGGAAGTGCTCGCTATGTGATTCTAAAGCCAATGCCTGAAGACCCCTTTGAGTTAAGCGAAACGAGCGAACAAATAATAAACATAGGAACTTTAAGGCAAGGGGACTCGGCAAAAGCAACGTTCAAAGTAAACGTCAAAGAAGGGGCAAGAGGAGGAACCTATGAAATTCCGGTAAAAATAGAATACAAAGACTCTTCAGGCAATACTAAGGAAGACGTCATTAAGATACCGATAATAGTAAACGAGAAACCAAAAATAAGTGTTGAAAAGATCACTTTTGACAAAACGCCCATGCAGGGTGAAGAAGTGCTTGTGTACATAAAGGTCAAAAACATCGGTGGAGAGCAGGCTGAAAATGTGATAATAGAAGGTGTTGTAAAAGCCGACCAACCTTTCACACTCTCAAAAAGATCGGACTACATTGGAACCCTTGATCCGGGCAAGGAAGGAGAGGGCGTTTTGGAGTTAAGCATTGCAAACAATGCCATTCCCAAAGATTACACAATTCAGGTGCGGATCAGGGCAGTTGGCGATAAGGAAAGCGGAGACGACAACGTATACGTCTTTGAGGAGTCGATTACAATCCCAGTTAAAGAAAATACAAGGACGAAAAGCAACTTGAGAGCTTTTGGAGTGCTTGTGGGAATTTTAGCTTTAGTAGTAATCTTGTGGACGTACTGGAAAGGTAAAAAGGAATGACAAACCCTTTTAAGCCTTCAATTCTTTCAATTTTTAGGTGAGAGCTGTGGGAATAGGCAAGGTGCTTGGGGTAATAGGGCTCATTGTGTTTCTCTGGGCAGCTTACTTAGGGTATACGCTAATTACTCTAACCCCCCAAATAAGGGCTGAATGGGGATATGTGGATGAAAAAACGATAGAGCTTGACGTAACAGTGTATTTTGGTAAGCCCCTTCCAGTTTCAATAAACATTGAGGAGGCGGATTTGTACTGGGCCGGGATAAAAGTGGGCACACTAAAAGACTTAAAAGTTGGGTTTTTGAAGGACAGTGCAAGGGGAGTGCTTGTTCTTAAAAACAAAGAGATCGTTGAGGCCCTAAAGGAACACATAAGAAACGGAGAGCAGAGCAATATTGAGATACAAGCGAGAGGGTCAATATTTGGCATCCCGATTATGAGGGGGAGCTTTTCGAAACCACTAGAGACAGATTTGCTCTCCTATATCAGCAACATAACGATAGAAAGCTCTGGAGACTTAATCAAGACACCCGCAATCGAAGGAATGCCGTCTAAGTGGGGAAAAATCGATGAAAATGGAATTGAGATTTTGAGCGATGTAAAGCTCTACAATCCAAATCCCGTTCCTCTACCTCTCTTTGGTATCAAATACTACATAGATGCCAGTGGATATCGAGTAGCGCAAGGGGAACTCATCGAGAAGGTAGTAATCCCAGCAAATGGCGGAGGTACGGCAAAAATAAGAACAATAGTTGATACAGACATCCTCCCCAAGGTCATTGCAGAGCACATAAAGAAGGGAGAAAGGAGTGAGGTAACCTTAAAGCTCACCCTGGCTGTGAAGGTGCTCAACCGGGAAATGGAGATGCCGCTCCCAGAAATAAAGAAAACCGTTGAGACAAATATAATCGAACAATTGAACTTGGCTCTTAGCTGACCTAAAACTTTAAATTTTCTCTTCTATTTTTCCTTAGAGGTGAAAAGCATGAAAATGATTGAAATTCACGATCATCTAAACAAAATCTGGGGTGAGATTTTTAAGCTGAACGAAGTGTTGAGAGAAAAGCTTAAACCCCTGGGCTTTAAAGTCGAGCCGGTAGAGGAGGTCTTCAATGCTTATATTTTCCTTGAGGGAGAATGGAGAGAGATGCTCTACCCACACCCCGCTTTTGAGATAAAGCCGCAGGGAGAGATTGGGGCGACGATTCAGAGCTTTTACTTTGTGTTTGCTATTCCTAAGGAAAAACTAACCAGAGACTTTGTTGTTGAATTTCTCAAAAAATTTCCGCAAAGTTATATTTATGGAACGGAGAACTTTTTGGAAGACATCTACAATCACAATTCTCCCAGAGATCTCGATAAAGTTTACGGAGAAATAGAAAAAAGTCAAGAAGAGGTTTTCCAATTTGAAGTTGAGGCCAAAGATAGCGAAGAGCTTGAAAACAAGCTCTTTGGATTTATAGAGCTGGCAAAGAAGTATAAAGTCATTGAGACTTAGGTGATTTCATGTATAAAGAAGCGTTTCCAGAAGAGCTACAAAGGTACTACTACAATCTTTTTGGAACCGAAGCAGAGGAGATAATGAAAAAGCTGAGGGAGCCGGTGGAGAAGTACTACATAAGGGTCAACACACTTAAAATAAGCAGAGAGAAGCTCATAGAAGAACTTAGAAAAGAAGGAGTAAAACCAAAAAGAAGCCCGTACCTTGAAGAGGGGGTGTACTTCGAGAGGGAAGGGCCGAATTTTCCCGATGATTATGAACCCAACTTGCCGAAGGTTGTTGCAAACAAATTCGCAGCCGAGAGTGTTTATCAGGGGGCACAGCTTTACGCCCCGGGTGTTTTAAAGGCCGATAAGGGAATAAAAGAAGGGGATGAAGTTCAGATAAGGGATCCAAATGGGCTTCTTGTTGGTATAGGAATTGCAAGGATGAGTGCTAAGGAAATGGTACTCTCCACAAGGGGAATAGCCGTTGAGGTAACCCTTCCAAAATTCAAGCTGCCAAGCCTAAATGAATTAAAAGCGTATGAGAAAGGTTATTTCTATGCACAGAGCCTCCCTTCCATGCTTGTTGCCCATATTTTGGAACCAAAGGAAGAAGACCTTATAGTTGATATGGCAGCTGCTCCCGGAGGAAAAACTTCTCACATAGCGCAGCTCCTTGAAAACAGAGGAGAGATAATAGCAATAGATAAATCAAAAAACAGACTTGCAAAAATGGAGAAGGAACTTACAAGACTTGGGGTGAAGAACGTCAAACTTATCCAAATGGACTCAAGGAATCTGCCGGATCTTGGAATTAAGGCGGATAAAATCCTCCTGGATGCTCCATGCACAGCATTAGGAGTACGACCAAAGCTCTGGGAGATGAGAACGCCAAAGGACATTGAGGCAACGGCAAGATATCAGAGACACTTCATAAACGCCGCAATAAAGAGCCTCAGAAAAGGGGGAGTACTCGTTTATTCCACATGTACCTTAAGCTATGAGGAAAATGAGGGAAATGTGCTATACATGATAAAGAAAGGCCTGAGACTTGAGGATCAGAAAATTTTTATAGGCTCACCGGGATTAGGGATAAGCGAAGTGCAACGCTTTTACCCCCACAAGCATCTCACCCAAGGCTTCTTTATTGCAAAACTAAGGAAGGTGAGCTGATGAAAAAAAGAGACTCTCTCCTTGTCTTTGTTGGGATTGGAGTTATAATATTACTTATATGGTGGGCGGGGATAGAGGAAACGTTAAACCTTTTGAAAGAAGTTAAATTGGAGTATTTTCTTCTGGCACTGCTTATGCAAATTCTTGCAATCCTTGCATGGGCTTTTAGATGGAGAATATTTCTAAAAAGGGCTGAAGTAAGGGTTCGGGTGAGGGATATTATAGTAGCCACTATGGTGGGAATATTTGCAAACAACCTAACCCCCGGCGCTAGAGCGGGAGGAGAACCGGCTAGAATGTACGTGATAACCAAAAAGTCAAGTAGTGGTTATGGACAAGTCTTTGCAACTATAATGGCCGATAGGATTTTGGATGTCATTCCAGTTCTGCTTTTTACCCTTGTTGCGTTCAAGTGTGCCCTCTCGTTAAAGGTAAAGCTTCTGCTGTCCGTTCTTTCTATCTCAACGGTGGTGCTTCTTTTGATAGTGGCTATAAGTCTCTTGATTTCTTTGAATGAGACTTTGGCTTTTAAAGTGCTTAACAAAATAGCTGGCCTTATAAAGCGCATATTTCCAGAAAAGTTTGCGGAGATAGAAGAGACGCTCGAAGAGAAGCTTAAAAAATCTATAATAGACTTTAGGAATACCTTTTTGGAGCTTTCCAAAGATCCAATTGTGCTGGGCAAGACCTTGTTCTATTCTTTAGCCCTCTGGATATTGATGCTCCTCAGAACGTACTTTGTCTTTGAGAGCATTGGATATCACCTTGAAATTCAAAAAATTCTAATGGTTCAGATGGCCGGCATTGCTCTGGGAATGATAAGCATCCTTCCCGGTGGTGTTGGAATAATGGAGGCAGTTAATTCAGCCCTCTATCTTAGTCTGAGAATTGATAAGAGCTTGGCCGTAACTGCAACTATCTTAGATAGGTTTATATCCTTCTGGCTCCCAACAATTATTGGTGGAGGATTGAGCGTTTATCTTGGGGCAAAGCTAAGCAAGGGTAGAGTGTGAGACCATGAAGTTTGGAATTGCAGCTCGAAGAGATCGTGAGGAAGCCCTAAAGCTTGCCTATAGGGTATATGACTTTCTCAAAGTGAGCGGTTACAAGGTTTATGTTGATAAAGAAGCTTATGAGAATTTTCCCCACTTTTCTCCTGAGGATGTTATCCCCCTTGAGAAAATGAATGTTGATATGATGATAGTCATTGGAGGGGACGGGACTGTCCTAAGGGTGGAACATAAAACTCCCAGGGAGATTCCTATTTTGGCAATAAACATGGGTACTTTGGGCTTTTTAGCCGAGGTAGAACCTGCTGAAACTTTTTTTGCGATTTCAAGGGTTCTAGAGGGGGATTATTTTATAGACGAGAGGATGAAAATCAGGACTTTTGTGGAGGGGTTTGATACCATACCCGATGCACTTAACGATGTTGTAGTCTTGACTGGAATTCCAGGTAAGATAGCTCACCTCAAATACTACATCGATGGGGAGCTTGCTGAGGAAATAAGGGCCGATGGATTGATAATATCAACACCTACCGGCTCAACCGCTTATGCCCTTTCTGCCGGCGGTCCTTTAGTTGATCCTCGTTTGCATGTTATCCTCTTGGTTCCCCTAGCTCCAGTCGCCCTTACGGCAAGGCCTCTCGTTGTTCCTGACTCTTCATCAATTGAGATAGAGGTATTGACGGAAAGAGAAATCATTCTTACCGTTGATGGACAGTTTTACACACAGCTCCCTCCCCACTTGAGGATAAGGATTGAAAAGTCTCCCAGAAAAACAAAGTTTGTAAGGTTCTCAAAGAGGATTTATCCTAAATATACCCTGAAGATAAAGAAGAAGTTTTAGACTACCAGATTACTTCCACTTCGTCAGTTCTAAACTTCTGCTTGACGATTGTCTCTTCGAGATTAAACTTTATGCCGGCTTTAAACATCCTCAAGCCGGTATAAGCTATCATCGCCCCGTTGTCCCTGCATAGGTCATATGGAGGAACAAAGAACTCAACTCCCCTATCTTCACACATTATTTTGAGCATTTCTCTCAGGCGATTGTTGGCTGCAACTCCCCCTACAAGAACTACTTCCTCTTTTCCGGTGTGTGCAACAGCTCTCTCGGTGACCTCAACTAAAGCAGCAAAGGCTGTTTCTTGGAAGGAATACGCCAAGTCTTCGGCTCTATACTTTCCGGTCTTATATTTTCTAACGGCCTCTGTCAAAATTCCCGAAAAGCTCAAGTCCATGCCTTTAACCGCATAGGGAAGTCCAATGTACTTTTCTCCTTTTTGAGCAAGCTTTTCTATTTTTGGCCCACCAGGGAACCCCAGACCGAGTTCTCTGGCGAAGGTATCTATGGCATTGCCTATCCCTATGTCCAGAGTTTCTCCAAAAACCCTGTACCTGCCTCCCTCTAATGCCAATACCTGAGTGTTGCCACCGCTTACGTAGAGGCCAACCGGATCCTTTACCCCAAACATTTTTGTAATTTCCACGTGGGCAATGCAATGGTTAACTCCAACAATGGGTTTGTTGTATTTTATAGCTAAAGCTCTCGCAGCCGTTGCCACAACTCTCAAAGCTGGCCCCAATCCCGGTCCTTGGGAGAAAGCAATTACATCTACATCTTCTATGCCAATTTCGGCCTCTTTGAGAGCTTTTTTCAAAAGGGGCTTTAAGAGTTTTGCATGGTGCTCCGCGGCTTCTTTTGGGTGTATGCCGCCTTTTTCGGTCGTGAGAGTGTCAAATACATTGGCAAGAACTTTTTCTTCCGTCACGATTCCTATGCCAAGTGTGTGTGCCGTTCCCTCAATCCCTAACGCTATCATCAAAGGGAGTATCCAATGGGATTTAAAAGTGTTATCTTTCAATTCTTCTAAAGTCTTATTGGAACTCGGCTCCAGTATTTTCACCAAGGAACTGTACACCACTTTCAATTCTTCTAAAGTCTTATTGGAACGCTCCAAAAATACTAAACAACCCATAAACAACCGCAACCTTTCAATTCTTCTAAAGTCTTATTGGAACGTAGATGCTCGGAACAAAGACGTTCGATGGGAGTGTGCTTTCAATTCTTCTAAAGTCTTATTGGAA
>JAGGWM010000151.1 GCA_021157445.1 Thermococcus sp.
ATCTTAACGATGCCTGACGATGATATTACCCATCCAATCCCAGACCTTACAGGTTACATTACAGAAGGTCAGATAGTTTTGAGCAGGGACTTACATAGAAAAGGTATTTACCCACCAATTGACGTTCTTCCAAGCCTTAGCAGATTGATGAAGGATGGTATAGGTAAAGGAAGAACAAGGGAAGAACACTCCCAGCTAAGCCAGCAGCTCTATGCGGCTTACGCCGAGGGTAGGAGCTTAAGAGACCTTGTGGCGGTTGTGGGTGAGGAGGCCTTAAGTGAGACCGATAGAAAGTATCTCGAATTTGCAGACAGGTTTGAGAGAGAGTTCGTCGCTCAGGGCTATGACGAGGACAGAGGGATCTTTGAGACTCTCGATCTTGGATGGGATCTCCTATCAATACTGCCAGAATCAGAGCTCAAGAGGGTAGAGAGGAAGTACATAGAGAAGTACCATCCAAAATACAGGCACTCCTCTTGACCTCTTTTATTTTGGGGTGAGTTAAATGGCGAAAATACTGAAGGTCAAGCCAACCAGAATGGAGCTTTTGAGACTAAAGAGAAGAATAAAACTGGCTGAAAAGGGGCACAAAATTCTCAAAGAGAAGCAGGATGCTCTTATTATGGAGTTTTTCACTATATACGATGAGGCTCTAGCACTGAGGAGAGAGCTCAATCAGAAGATAGCGGAAGCTTTTGAACAGCTTAGATTGGCTGAGATAGATACAGGGATTGTCAGGCTTAGTGAGATAGCCCTCAGCGTAAAGCCAAATAAAGAGATAGAAATTAAAAAAAGGAACGTTATGGGAGTGTCTGTGCCTTTAATTGAGGCGGAGGGGTTTAAGAGGAATCCCAGCGAGAGGGGATATGCTTTTGTTTCAAGTTCTTCCAAGGTGGATATTGCATCGGAAAAATTTGAAGAAGTTCTCGAGCTAGCTATAAGGCTGGCAGAAGTAGAGGAGACATTGAAGAGACTTGCCAAGGAGATTGAAAAGACAAAGAGAAGGGTTAATGCTCTGGAATACATTATCATCCCAAGAATGAAAGAAACTGTGAAGTATATAAGCCAGCATTTGGATGAGATGGAGAGGGAAAACTTCTTCAGATTGAAGAGAGTCAAGGCACTTCTTGAGGCTAAAGCTCAGGCTTAGTTAGCTTTTTATCTTTTTATTGAGATTCTTCTGTGGTGGAAACCATGACGCTCAAATTATTCTACTTGGATTCATACCTGAGAGAGGCTTCTGCAAAGGTAGAGGATGTTGAAGTTGAAGGGGATAGAATTAGGGTATTGCTTGATAGGACGATATTTTATCCCGAAGGTGGTGGACAGCCCAGCGACAGAGGAGTAATAAAAGGAGAGGGCTTTAGGATTGAAGTCGAAAAAGTGGAGGGAAAAGATAAAATTTGGCACGAAGGAAAGCTCAGGGGCAGATCACCTAAGAAGGGAGAGGAAGTTGAGCTTGAGCTTGACTGGGAGTGGAGATACGAAAACATGAGGCAGCATACTGGCCAGCATATACTTTCCGCAATTCTGAAAAGAATGTACAACAGCGATACCACCGGATTCCAAATCTTTCCTGATTACAATAAAATTGAGATCAACTTTGATGGGGAATTAACTTGGGAACACATTCTCGCTGCGGAGCTTGAGGCCAATGAAGTTGTTTGGGCAGATATTCCTGTAGAGGTTAAGGAGTATGAAAAGCTTCCTGAAGAGATAAGCTCAGCCCTTAGAAAACCTCTGTCCAGAAAAGTATCGGGAAAAATTCGGCTGGTGAAGATAGGGGATGTTGATTTAATTCCATGCGGAGGAACCCACGTAAAAAGCACCGGAGAAGTAGGCTTCATAAAGGTTCTCAACTTCTACAAAAAAACCAGGAACATCTGGCGTATAGAGTTTGCCTGTGGATATAGAACCCTTATATACCTAAACAAGCTCTTGGAGGATTACTGGGGAAGCTTAGACAGGATGTCCAACAAAAACAGACCGCTAATTAAAAGGGTCGAGGAGCTAAAAAAAGAGCTTGAGAATATCGAAAGACAAAAACTTGAACTTAGAAGGGAACTGTGGGAATGGAAGAGTAAAGCACTGCTTTCTAACGCCGATGAAATTGAAGGAGTAAAGGTAGTCTCCTACATTGAGTCTATGGAGATGAAAGACGCGCAGGCATTTATTGTGTACCTCGTGGACAAGAACCCCGACACAGTAGTTTTGGCAGCTGGGAGCAATTATGTTCTCCTTGCAAAGAACAAGAACATAAAAGGTGTTTCTATGAATGAACTTCTTAAAGAAGTGCTCAGAGAGGTTGGTGGCGGAGGAGGCGGGAGTGAAGTTTTGGCAAGGGGAGGAGGATTCGAGGCAAAGCCGGAGGAAGTCCTTAAAGTGGCGAAGAGAGTAATAAAGAAAAAGCTAAGGGGTTAAAGCCATTTTGGCTTCAATCCTGCCCACATCCTCATCTTTTCGTGGGCTATTATCCTGGGAATATTGCCTTTTTCTTTTGGCCCGGGATTCTTCATGTAGAAGGCATTAACTTCGTAGATAGTTCCAAATTCCTTCCTTTCCGCTGCCATTTTGCCCAACCTTACTAGATCAACTAACAATCCCGCTAAAGCAGGGCTGTCGTTAATTCTTCCAGTTACTACAAGCTCATCAATTGCGCCATTAAAGCTAACGTACTCGATGTGCATGGCAATGAACTTCTTGTCGCCGAGAGGTTCGAGGAACCCTGTTGGTTTAATATAGTGGGGAGCCTCATAGCCAAGAAGATCTTTAACAATGCTTGACTTGGTGAATTCCTTGCTTTTGTTTCTCTCTTTGTCCGTGAGAGCCAGAAAATCAGCATTACCCCCAATGTTGAACTGAGCTATGTCTTTAACGTATCTGTTTCTCTGAGCTAGATGGGCTAGGAGGTCTGCTGTTAGTGGTGTTGCACCAGTTGCTCCATCGTCGCCAAAAATAACCAAGTTGCTCTCCTTAGCAAGTTCAACAAATGCGGGATCGTTTGCTATTAAAGTAGGAATGGCATTTACAAAAGCCGCTCCTCCCCTTTCCTTTGCGTAAAGGGCAGCGGCATAGGCATATACTTGAGTTGCGGTTAATCTTTCTTTTTCATTATTTTCAACAGCTTTTATAAGCTCTTCTTTGTTGTCAAAGGGAACAAAAGCCTCGGTTGTACAGACGTTGACTATAACATCTGCATCAAGCCCTTTCCATTCCTCAACGAGTTTTTCAACGGCTTCCCTAAGGAGCATTTCGTCTTCAAGTCCTTCGGCCTCTATGGGGAGGTTTCTCAGGCTTCCGAGATGAATTCCTTTTCTTACGGTTATGTTCTTGAGAGTTTCTGGAATTTTGTCGTCCCAGTAGTTTTTCACCACTTCATAGAGGGACTTTCCGATTTTATTTCTGTCGACATCGTAGCTTCCAACGATGTCTATGTCCTCAACTTTTATTGGGAGCTCGTTCTGGAGGGGGATTCCATAGTAGCCGAGTTCTCCCGCTTTTATTCTCTCGACTCCAAGAGCAAAAATACTTCCCACGTATCCCTGTCCTAGTATTATAACTCGAACCATGCTCTCACCCCTCTATTGTTATTTTATGTATGTTAAATATTTTTTGGTTTATAATCTTTCATGGCTATATATAACACTTTTGATGGTGCATATGCCAGACCATGGGACTAAAGTTACATAAAGTTTATAAAACCTGACTTCCAAAATATCACCGGTAGCCTCGCTACCATATTTTCAATTATAATAAGCTTATGCCGGTTTTGGCATCTTGAATCCCGGAGCTTTTTCGAGGTGGTGGCTGTGAAAGGGAAAGTGGGAGTATTGCTGGCGATGGTGGTACTTTTCGGAGTGATCGCCAGCGGCTGCATTGGTTCACAGGAGACTTCAGAAACCAAAACGACAAGTGCTGAGCTAACAGGGGACTTTGTAAAGGATGTTTTGGCAATAGGTAAGGCGCTTGAAAGCAATGGAGTAAATGAAGTAAAGTTTTCCGCATGGGGGTCTGGAGATCCCAATAGTGTGATGAGGGTCTATGGAATTGTAGAAGCGGCGAGAAGGATAAACAAAGTTTGGGAGGAAAATGGGGTTAACGTGAAGATAACAATAACGGATACGCACTATGTTGCCTCTTTCCAAGATGCTTATCAGGAATATCTCAGCAAACAACCTCTGGGGCAAGCCGGAGATTTTTTTGTGAATTCCTACGCATTCCTGCCGACTCTTGCGGATGAGGGCTACATTCTGGATATAACTGAATACGCAAACGCATACAAAAATGTGATAGATGACTTCTATTCCTCACTCATAGAGGCATCAAAATTTAAAGGGAAACTGTATGGTCTGCCTCAAGACACGGAAGCTAGGCCCTTATACATAAGGAAGGATGTTGCGGCGAAAATTGGCTTTAACTTGGAGGGAATTGAGGAGAAAGTTAAGAACGGAGAATTCACATGGGGCGATGTTTCCTACTGGGCTAAAAAAGCAAAGGAAAGCGGAGTAGAATGGGGATTGATTCACAGAAAAGGATCTGCGCATCCGGATCTAATTCAGTTCATCTTTGCCTTTGGGGGTAAGCTATATGATGAAGATTCTGGAAAGCTTGTGGTGGATGTTCCGGCAATTTACAAATGGCTTTATGTAGAATGGAAGTTTGTCCAGGATGGGCTACTTCCCAAGGACATAATGAGCTGGGATTGGGCAAAGCAAATTCATCCTGCAATAGTTGAAGGAAGAACTCTGTTTGACATTGGAGGTACATGGTACTGGACAGAGTGGCAGACCAAGGAGTACTATGGAAAAGAAGGCACTCCAAGGCCTTTGAAACCGGAAGAAGTTCAGGCTTGGTTCGCTTATACTCTCTTCCCTGCGGGGGAGAAGGGTCTAAAGCCCGTAACACTTAGTCAGCCTTTCATTTGGATGATAAACTCCAAGGCTGGTCAGCAAAATCCAAAGTACGATGAGCTTGAGGATCTCTACCACAAATTAGCTTTCTTAATGGTAATAAAGGCAAGTGATCCAGACATAAACGCAATTCACAGCGTGATAAGTGCCCACCTACCGGTTAGGAAAGAAGCCGCAAAGCTGATTAGTGATGAAAAGTGGCTCAATGACTTGAAGAATCTCAACCTTGATCTTGATCCTCAAGTCAAGACCAATATAAAGGATATTGTTGCTACTACAGTGCACCCAATAAATGCCAAGTTCCTTGCAGATGTGAGCTATATGCTCGAATACACAAAACTAGCCCCGGCACATCCAAAGTATCCAGCATTAGCCGATATCTTCAAAGAGGCTGTGGATAAGGTATTAAGAGGAGAAATGACACCAGAAGAAGGGGTTAACTACATTATTCAGAAGGTCAATGCGGATCCAGAATTGGCCCAAAACGTTGAAATAGTGGGAGAAATTCCAAAGGACTGGAAATTCCCATGAGGTGGGAACAATGAAAGGAGAAAAGCTTCGAAACCTTTCCTTTTTTCTTTCCCCTATGATTATAATGGTTGGCCTATTCTATCTGATTCCCCTAATATTTACGATCTACATAAGCTTTACCAAGATGAGGAACTGGAATATTGAGAGATATTTGACCGAAGTTGTGGGGCTTTACAATTATCAGAGGCTCTTTCACATGTTTCAGCATGATCCGTTGATGAGAACCGTTCTTTTAACTACCGTTGTTTTTGTAGGTATAACCCTTATCATAAACGTCTTTGGAGGGCTTCTCTTAGCTTTGGGGACGTTTTTTGTGAATGAAAGCTCAGCCTCGACAATTAGGCTTCTCTGGTTGCTGCCCAGAATGTCTCCCATAGCTGTTTACAGTTTGGTATGGTACTACTTCTTTCATGGGAGCGACATTGGCACTTTAAATTCCATTCTTATGAAGCTTGGTGTGCTTTCTCAACCCATTCCATGGGGTCAAATAGTTCCGTGGGGAGCATGGAGTGTAATTATCTTTGTTAATGGGCTTGTGGGAGTTAGCTTTGGTATGATAGTATTTACCTCGGCTTTAAATCAGATACCAAAGGAGCTTGTTATAGCGGCAAGGGTTGACGGAGCATCCGCATGGCAAATTTCCAGAAGGATTTTGATTCCAATGATGAAATGGCACTTTTTATACGTACTAACTTGGCAGTTCTTGAGCTTATTAACAACCTATCCCCACCTGTTCCTCCTTGTCCAGTGGGATTTGGTAAGCAGAGACTACGGAACAACGCTTGCACTCTATGTTTACAACACCGCATTTGGGAGGGGAGAACAAGATCAAGGTTTGGCAGCTGCAGCAGCAGTACTGCTTTCTATAATAGGCATTCTTGGGGGGTTTGTTACCTTAAAAGTGCTCCAGTTTGAGAAAATGATTCACGAGCCCAGGGGGGATATAGAATGAAGGACGTTGAAACTAGGCCAAAGAAAGGGGAGTGGATAATAGTCCTTACAATACTCTTTGCAAGTCTTCCACTCATACTGGGATTTGCACTTTTGATCATTTCGAGCTTTAGCAGGGATATGGTTACCGATTTAAGCCTTGACTCGTTTAGACCGACCATTGAGAATTGGATAAACGTTTTTCAGGGGAGATTGGCAATAACTGGGGGGATAAGGCAGAACATCTTAAAAATAACTCTGAACACCCTTGTAGTTGCCCTTGGAGTTTCTGGTATAGTTACCTTAATCAGCACGCTTGCGGGATACTCCCTTTCGAGAATGAAATTTAGGGGAAGAAAATTAATGATGCTTCTCCTTCTTATGCTCCATGCTTTTCCTGGAGTTGCTTTGATTGTGGGCGTTTATCTGCTGTACAGGCTTACCTTCCCTCAAGAGCCTTCCTTCGTTAGGCTTTACTCTTTCTTTTATGTGATTCTCGCTAGGGCGGCACTTGAGATACCGATGTCTGTTTGGCTTATGAAAGGATTCTTTGATACAATTCCATGGGAGTTTGAATGGTCCGGAATAATAGATGGTGCTTCAAGAATACGGGTATGGCGGCAGATAATGTTGCCCTTAATAAAGCCGGGAATACTTGCAGTTGCGTTGTTTGGCTTTTTAGCAGGCTGGCAGGATTTGATCTACGTTAGAACCTTCCTGATTGATCAAACACTTGCGACATTTATAGAGGCAAATATTGAAGCCGAGTATTCACACATGCCATTGATAGCTGCTGCTGGAACTTTGTATCTCCTACCCACAATCATGTTTTTCCTAACAGCCCAACAACTGCTCCTCCAAGGTTACTCTGGTGGAATAAAGGGTTGAGGTGAGGAAAAATGGTGAAGATAACTCTCGACGGAATAACCAAAAAATTTGGAAACTTCACGGCACTTGACAATATCACCTTGGAAATAGAAGACAAAGAATTTATGGCTTTGCTTGGTCCCTCTGGAAGCGGCAAGTCAACTCTGCTTTACACAATAGCTGGGATATACAAGCCTACAAGTGGAAGAATATACTTTGACGAAAAAGATGTTACTGAGGTCCCACCAAAAGACCGAAACGTTGGATTAGTATTTCAAAACTGGGCACTCTATCCCCATATGAAGGTCTTCAAAAATATTGCATTCCCTCTTGAGCTTAAAAAAGCCCCCAGAGAGGAGATAGAGAAAAAAGTGAGGGAAGTAGCAAAGATGCTCCACATAGATCATCTTTTAGACAGATACCCCTGGCAGCTTAGCGGCGGTCAGCAGCAGAGAGTTGCCATAGCAAGGGCACTCGTTAAGGAGCCTGATGTTCTGCTCTTAGATGAACCTTTAAGCAATTTGGATGCTCTCTTGAGGCTAGAAGTTAGGGCCGAGC
>JAGGWM010000142.1 GCA_021157445.1 Thermococcus sp.
ATTGATGCCAGAAAGCTTTTCAAAAAAGTTACAATTGTCCAGATGCCTTACTGGGGCGATTACAAAGCCTGCAGGAATTTTGGTGAGAAAATTGGAAGAGCTGCTCAAGCTTTTGAGGTGAAAGAGCTCATCATAGCACCCAAAGAAAAGATAGATGCTTACGAACTGATGGAATTTATAAAAGGAGTGAAAATCGGTCAGGAGTCGAGGTATCAAATTCAGCGAGAGGCATATCCTTGGAAAGTGGAGAAGATCCCAGTTAGCGTGTGGGATCTTTATCAAGTTATAAGGGACAAAAGACGAAATAAAAGGCTTCTCATAATTACCGATCCGAAAGGGCACAGCATTTCTGAAATAAAGGAAAATCTTGCAAAAGACCTCTACTACGCTAAGGAAGTTGTGGTTTTTATAGGTTCGAGAGAAGGTATCCCAAGGGGACTTTTTAGGTATGCAGATTATGTTGTTGATCTCGCTCCCTATATGACTTTCGCAACAGAACATGGAATTCCAGCAGCATTAATAGCCTTTTGGACAGTGTATGAAGAGGAGCTGAGGAAAAAGGAGGATAAAGAATAGCTCAGATCCTAAGGTCGTCATCACGACTCAGCAATCCGCCATTTCATCACAGCAGGGAAAGGAAAATTACCCCCCCAATTATTCCTCCTAAGAGGGTAGCTAAAAAGTTTGTGTGGTGGTTGTTTATAATTCCCTTATTCTCTAGTGTTGCACCAAGCAGGCTATCGATGTTGCACCCCATGAATCCACCAATGGTTACTGCAAGGAGCATTTCGACTTTTTGAGTGGTTAAAACCACCGCGAAGAGGCTTATGGTGAATGCCCCAATTAATGCTATGATTTCACCTTGCCACGAGATTGCCCCGTTTTCTCCTACATTCGCGGGTTTTAGATTTGTTATCATCTTTGGAGCCTTGCCAAATATTTTTCCCAACTCACTGGCAAGGGTATCTGCATTTGCGGTTGCTATTGAAGAGAAAGTGGCAGCCCAAAAGACATCCTGCTTGGTATAATATTCAATTAGCAAAAACATTACAGCCGCAAGACCGTTTCCAAGAACATTTTGCCAGCTTCGTATTCCTTTACCTTCTTGAGCGATTCCCCTTTCGATTTTCTCTGCAAGACGGTACTTTGTGGCAAAAACTCCAAGAAGAACGAACGTGAGTAAAGCTAAAAATGGAAGAATCCCCCCAAATATAATGGTTATTACTCCAACCAGTGCTGCAGCTATGATCCCCTTGCCATCGAGGGCTTTTAGCTTGTATGCTAAAGCCCCCACTAGTGCAATCACTGCAATTGTGGCAATCTCCATTGTTCTCACCGTCTGTAACTCTGCTTGTCTCTTTTTCTCTGGTCTTTTATTAGCTTTTCTTTCACTTATTGCCGAAAAAAGAAAAGTTTTCAGACGAGCTCAAATTTGACAACTTCTGTTATGAATGTCACATCAACTTTCTCAACATTTTTGAGTCTTCCGGTTATTTCAGCTATTTTTTTCTCAACTTCTTTCATGTCTTTGGGCACCAAAATGTGAATTATAAGGTTGTGAGCTCCAATAGCCCTCTCTACCACCTTGACATTTTCATCGTTTTTGAGAATCTCTATCTGCTCCTCCAACGGAGTTCCTGGAGTCAAAGTTATCCCCAGTATTACGTATATGTATCCAAGTCTGTCAAAATCCGGGATGATTGTGTACTTCTTTATTATTCCTTCCCTTTCTAATCTCTCCAAGCGTCTTGAGACCCTTTGGCGAGTTGTATTTAGATATTCTGCCAACTGTCTATAGTTTAGTCTTGCATTTTTTGAGAGCAGTTTTATCATCTGTAAATCAAATTTGTCAATTTTTTTCCTCATATATGGCCCCCCTCATACATTTTTCTGTTACCAATTTATATAAATATTTCGAAAAACCCTTAACAGAGTGATGAATGAATAGAAATTTTATCGGCTAATAAGTTGCAGAGATTCAGTCTCTACCACCCCATCTATCCCTGTCCCTTGTTGAGTACTTGGAGATGCTCTCAAGAAGAGCCCCTTCTGCATCTATTCCATAATAGTTCGCAATGCACAAAAGAGCAAACAACACATCACCAATTTCTTCCTTGACTTTTTCCTTTTCTCCTTTTTCTTTAATACCCTCAAACTTCAACATCTCTCTGGACAGCTCCCCAAGCTCCTCAATAACCGCAGCCAGCATTTCAAAAGGTTCCCAGTATCCACCAAAACTTTTTATTACTCTATCTACTTCTCTTTGCAGCTTCTCCATGATGCTCACCGAATAAAATAAAGTTTTAGAGGAGCTCCTTTTCCAGCATATCAACGTATTTCTTAAGTTCCTCGAGATTTGTCCTGTAGAATCTGAGCTTTCCTTCCCTTCTCTCGTGTAGAAGGTTCATTCCTTTAAGGGTTCTAAGGTGATGGCTTATAAGGGTCTGGTCTTGGTTTAGTACCTTTGCTATTAAACATACACACATCCACCGGTTTTTGAGCATTTTCAGTATTCCCGCTCTTATTGGGTTTGATAGAACCTTTACGAAATCTACCAAATCTCTGGAAAGCTCGATTTCGACCTCTTCCTCTAAATCCAGTATCTCACATGAGGCTAAACATTTTTGAACAGTTCTTCTCTGCTTTTCGTTTAAGCTCTCAAGAATTTCCCTAACCTTCATAAACTGTCACCGAAGTATTTAAGAAAACCAGCATTTATAAAAATTTTCATATGAATTCTAACGTCATTCAATTATCTCTATCTCAACTTCTCTTCCTTCGCTGTTGTAGGCTTTTACGCTCTTTTCCTCAAAGGGATACGCAATTATTATGTGAATTCCTCCAAATTTGGAGAAAAAGCTCACGTCTGCTTGGGAAGGTCTTGAAGAAGGAACCGGATGCGAGTGAACCGTTCCCTTTATGTTTTCATCGTGAGGTAACAGCCATGTGTCAAAATAAACGGACTCTCTACCGAAGTATCCCTTTGGAATTATCAAAACTTCTTCGAAAATCCCGTCTTTTTCTCTTAAAAATCCCCCAAATTCGTTGGGATAAAAATCTCTCGCCAGCTGGAGGAGATATTCCAGGAGGTCCCTCCTAATTTTTACTTTCATTTTTTCTTTTCCTCCAGCATGTCAAGTGGGGAATAGAGAGTATATCCCTGTTTTCCCCTTACTAGCTGACACGCCTTGTCTATCTCTTTTTTAATTCCGCTCCATAACTCTGGATTGCCTTCTTTAAACTCTTCGAGCAATGTTTTGAGCTTTTCTTTGTACTTCACAACTTCGGGGTTGCTTCTCAATTTTTCCGGCTCTTCATCTTTCAGCTCTTTTTCAATTATATACGTCCCTAAAAATGCGGCGGGAAATCTCGACACTGGGAACACAAGGAACAAAGCGGAATGAAGAGGTGTGGGAGTATATTCGCTTATTGAGTTCAAGCCTCTTCCTAATACCCCGTATTTCTTTGGGATTAGCCTTTTTCTTGTGAATATTATGCTCTTCCTGAACAGCTTTTTCTTGGGTTCCAGCTCTATGTATCCCTCATGGATCAGTTCCGCGAGTGTGGCTCCTACAATAGAGTAAGCAACATCATAACCATCATATCTCTTCTGCCACTCGAAATATTTGGCACCTTTCCTAATCGAGGGGTTTTCCCTTGCGAAGTCTTCGAGGAACAAAAGTACAACAAGTGCCGGGCTGAGCTCTTCCATGTTTCTCCCCATATATATTGATCGACCAATGCTATAAACCTATCCCAAGAAGGCTTTTAAAGCCTCTTCTCTATCTCTACCCATGCGGGCATATATACTCGCCTTTCCGGAGAAAAAGTGGGAAGGCTATCTGCTTCCAATACCTGAAGAACCCATGATAAAAATAGTGGAGAAGAGACTTTTAAATGTAAAAAGAATTCACGAGGTCTTTACAATCATCAGAAAAAATGACTTGAAAAGGTTCTCCCTTCACGTTTCAAATCCTATCGGCGTAAATGCTAGAAATAAACTCGAAGCCCTTCAAAAAGCTTTGCCCTTTTCGGGTGATATCTTCCTTGTAGAGGGAAACATGCCTTTGGTGATGCCCTTTTTGGTAAATTACCTCTCAACGCTGTTTTATGAAAGTTATGCAGATGCCTTGATTCCTACGTGGGCTGATGGGAGCCTTGAAGTTACTCATGCTTTTTACAATGCCAGAGCCTTAAGAAAGGCAGTTGAGACATGCTTAAGCGAAAACGAGAGAAAGATAAGCTGTGTCGCAAAGCACCTTGATTATGAGAAAGTCAGCATAGAGGAGCTTATTAAGAGAAACCCAAAGGTTTCGTTAAGCTTTTTAAAAGTGAAAACCGCCTTTGATATAAAATTTGCCGAGGAGAATTTAAAGAAAGGGCTCTAAGCCCGAACTGCCCTTTTAACTCTATCTGCAATTACCACTGCTATGGCTCCTTTCGTCAGGTCTATAGGAACAAACGGGGCCACTCCCACCAGGAAAGCCTTTCCAAAGTTCCCTTTCATAAAAAGTCCCAATCTAAGCCAGCCAAGAACGTAGATCACAAGAATTCCCGTTACAGTTGCCAAGGTATATCCCACTGCATTATCTTTTCTCTCTGCCAGAAGGCCCACTAAAAAAGCCGCTATTGGAAAGGCTATTAAGTATCCCCCAGTGGGGCCGTAGAGATAAGCAAAGCCGCCGCTGAACCCGGCAAATACTGGAAGTCCAACAGCTCCCATGAAAACATATATTGCCTGGCTCAAAAACCCTAAGCGAGCTCCCAAGATAAGCCCGCTCAGCAGTACAAAAAGCACTTGAAGTGTTATTGGAACGGTACCAATGGGGATTGTTATTTGAGCACCAACCGCAGTTAGCGCTGCAAAAAGTGCCGAATATGCCACTTCTTTTGCCCTCATTTTATCACCCATGCTGTAACCGTATGTTAACCTTTAAAATTTTTATGGTTAACGGAATCCACAAAAGATTTAATCATTAACTTTTTAGTAAAATTCATGAGGAAAGCAATAAAGAGGAGTGAAGTAAAGCGAAAGATTTTGCAGGAACTTCGAAAAGGAGGTATAGTTTCTGGAGATGATCTCGCGTCGAATCTTGGAATCTCCCGCGTGGCCGTCTGGAAGCACATAAAAGAGCTTAGAGCATTGGGGTATGAAATAGTATCCACTCCCAAGGGATACAGACTCCTCAAAAGCCCAAACAAGCCATATCCTTGGGAGCTTGAATTTGAAAGCTATTATTTTACAGAGGTCAGCTCCACCATGGATGTTGCGAAGGAGCTTGCAAGGAAAGGGTTAGACAAGGTATTTGTCATTGCCGAAACACAGAAAAAAGGAAGAGGTAGATTGGGCAGAGAATGGGAGTCCCAAAGGGGAGGCCTTTATTTCTCATTTGTTCTGAGGCCCAATTTATCTTTAAAAGAGGTCGATAAAATATTAGTTCCCGTATCCAAAGCCATATTCGAAACTTTGAGAGAATACTTCCTCTCCTCAGATATAACCCCAAATTATGACGTTTTTGTAAATGGAAAGAAAATAGCGGGAATCTTGGTTGAAGCAGAAGGAGAAATTGACAAAGTGGAATACGTTATCATTGGAGTTGGCGTAAACGTTAACAACTCCCCGCCTGAAGGAGCCACTTCGATGAGGAATGAACTTGGCCAAGAAGTCAATCTACTTGAGTTCACAAAGAAGCTTTTCGAGAGAATCTATCATAACCTTTCAGACAATTTTTTAAGCTCTCCCTCTAATCCTTGAAAGATGATAGAGGTAAGGAATCTATGGCATGTCTACGAGGGGAAAAAAGAGGCCTTAAAGGGAGTCAGCTTAACTTTCGGAAACGAGATTATAGCCCTAGTTGGGCCTAATGGTTCTGGAAAAACAACTCTAGCAAAACATTTGAACGGACTTTTAAAACCAACAAAAGGAGAAGTCATAGTGGATGGGATGGACACCAGAAAACATAGCGTTGCTGAGCTTGCGAGGATTGTTGGTTACGTTTTTCAGAATCCAGAGCACATGTTCTTTGAGGAGAATGTATTTAAGGAAGTGGCCTTCGGTCCTAGAAACCTCGGCCTTTCGGAGAGAGAGGTTGAAGAGAGAGTCGAATGGGCATTAAGACAGGTCAACCTCGAGGCCTACGAGGATCGCTCACCTTACTCCCTCAGTGGTGGAGAAAAACAGCGCTTGGCCATAGCCTGTATCTTGGCTATGAAGCCCAAATACATAATTCTCGATGAACCTACAACCGGACTTGATGAAAAAAATACCGAAAGAGTGAAAGAGGTTATCAGGAAGCTTTACAAAGAAGGGCATGGAATTCTCTTAATAACCCATGAGATGGATTTGGTTCTTGAACTAGCGGAGAGGGTTGTGCTTTTATATCAGGGAAAGAAAGCTTTTGATGGAGATGTTGAGGAGTTTTTTGGACTCGATTTGAGAGAGCATGGCTTGGATTTACCGAGACTTCTCACAATTAGCAAAGAAGCAGGTTTGGGATTTGTCAGGAGTGTTGAAGAGTTTGTAAACGCTTTGGGGATGAGAATATGATGTATACGTTATACCTTGAGAGAGACTCATTCCTCCACCGTCTTGATCCGAGAGTGAAGATAATAGGCTCTTTCTTCGGTGTAGTTGCCCTAATTCTTTTCAACTCTCCAGTTTTACTCGCCTCTCTTTTCCTTCTAATAGTTCTTACCCTTGTTATTCTTGGCAAGATAACCCTCAAAGAAGTCTTCAAGGTTCTTAAACCCCTCATCCCGATCTCTGTGATTGCAATGATTATATGGCCATTTATCCTGAAGCCTTGGTATTTTGGCCTCTTTATAGGTTTTGGCTATGGAATAAGGCTTCTTTCGGTTGCCCTGCTCACTCTAGGCCTAATAATGACAACTCCACAAAGGGATCTCATTCTTGGTTTCATTAAGATGGGAATGCCCTATGAAATTGGTCTCACCTTAACCATAGCCCTCCGCTACATACCTACCCTCTATATGCTAGCACAGACGATAATGGATGCTCAAAAGTCTAGGGGACTTGAGCTTGAAAGGGGCAACTTCATCCAAAAGGCCAAAAATACAATCCCCGTTCTAATTCCCTTGATAGTTGCATCAATAAAAACCGCGCACGAGCTCAGCATAGCGCTGGAGAGCAGGGCATTTGGAGCGAGCAAAAGGAGGACTTTTCTCCACAACATCAAGATGGAAATGAAAGACTACATTGCTTTGGGAATAACCCTTGCCTC
>JAGGWM010000196.1 GCA_021157445.1 Thermococcus sp.
ATGAGTGGTCTTATAATAAGGCATAAGCTAAACATCTCAAGGGCACATATCGAGAGCATGAAATTCTAAGGGGTGTAATTTCCACAGTTTAGAAATAGAGGAATACGCACAGTTGCTGATTTTGTTTTACGTTTATCAAGCACTATAATGTATCATTTTGATTAAAATACGGAACATGTTTTGATACCACTCTAAAAACATTTTGACATAATAAGTGAGCGTCCCTAATCGCTAAAGCCAAAGCGCTAAGACGAGCGTTAACAATCAAGAGCTCTAAACCAGAGTTAATGGCTGCTTTAACTAATTTTTGGGAACATTGTGATTGAGAATTACTTTCCAACTACAGTCTTACCCAAGCTTTTCATGGCATTTGGAATGCCTTCCAAGTTAAAGTTAAACTTCATCAGCAAAATATTAGACCCATTAACAAGCCAGTCCCTTTATCTTTCCTCCTCCTGCTTCCAAAATATAAGATAAAAATGGAAAAGTTACTCAAACGTCCCAAATTCTCCAAGCTTCATGATTCTTTATTCTCTTCGGGCTTTATTGCATAGGTCGCGACAACTGCGACTATTGCCGTCACTATAAATGTCATGAGCCTTGCTGAGACTTTTGCATCGAGGCCTGAACTTATCCAGAATATTGTAAAGAGCAGTCCTGCAATTATTGTTGGGGGTACGGCCTTTCCGTGGAACTTCTTCCAGAATAGGGTTAAGATTACAATTACTGAGAATGTGTCACCTATTCCTGCCCAAGTGTATCCAACTATCGTGTATATGAGGTTTGATGGAACTACAAATGCTGCTACAAGGGCAATTAGACCTAATGTTGCAGTTGTTATTCTTGAAAGTACGAGGCTTCTCTTGGCGTCAACATCCCCTTTATAGATAAATGGTTTTATGATGTTCTCTGAGAGCTCTGTAGAAGCTAAGACAAGCAAAGAGTCAGCAGTAGAGAGCATTGCTGCAACTGCTCCTGTAATGAAGAGAGCTGCTACTGCAGGTGGGAATAGAGTGAGCATTACCGATGGCATTACTTGTTCTGGGTCTGAAAGCCCCTCTGGTCCAAAAATAGCAATACCAATCCATCCGATGAGAAGAGCGCCAATGTAAGCTATAATTGTCCAGGCTACTCCAACATTCCTTGCGAGCTTGGCCTGTTCGTCATCTTTTATTGCCATGAATCTTATGCTGAGCTGGGGCATTCCACCAAGGTATCCAAAGAACCAAGAAAATTCAGCAATTACAAAGACAATTGCAGAAGTTCCCACGAGCCCGCCAAGGAGAGTGGAATATTTGGAACCTGCCATTTCGAGGGCTTGGGTAACTGAATGAGCAAAAACATCCGGATGGCTGGCTATATATGCAACTCCTACTATTGGAGCCACTATCAAAGTCGCTATCATGACGATTGCCTGCACAGTATCTGTGTATGCTACGCTTCCAAGTCCTCCGACTACTGTATAAGGTAGAATTATCAATGCTGTGATTAGCATTCCGATCTTTGGATCTATGCCAAAGAGCGTGTTGAGAGTCTTTCCTCCCCCAAGGTATTGCGCTCCGACGTAGAAGAAAAAGAAGAACACTATAGTAATGCTTCCAAAGATTCTTATCCATTTTTCAGCATCTGGATGTCTCTTAGCTATGTAATCCACGAAAGTTACTGCATCATATTTCTCAGCTTCGTTACGTAGTCTCCGTGCAAACACGACCCATGCAACGACAATCCCAAGTACACAACCAATTGCTGGCCATATAGCAGCTAAACCTGCTGCAAAAGCAAAGCCTGGAAGACCTAGAAGACACCATGCTGACTCTCCAGTAGCACGCTCCGAAAGTGCAGCAACCCATCCGGGCAATTGTCTACCTGCAATCGAGAAATCTTTGCTACTCTTTGTCTTTCTACCTTGGTAAATTCCAACGCTTATCAAAAACAAAAGGTACACAACTAAAACAAATAATATTTGAGTTTGGGCTTCCATTTCTATTTCACCTCTTTCTTATTTTTCTTCTTCGGCTGGTGTCAGAACGAGTTTTCACATCATACACCAACCTTATGAGTTTTCCAATCCAGTAACTGAATTTTATGGGGGAGACACAATACCGTATAAATATGACCATCGATGTAAATAAAAAATTTTTGGTAATCAAAATGTCCTATAATTGCCTTTATTTAACACTAATGATTTTTATTTAGCATTGTTGCTCGTATGTTCACATCATTAATCATAAATGTAGGTTAGTTTAAACTCTCTTTTTTGTTAGTTATTGGTTGTGAACATCGCAGTTAACAACAAGTTCAGAATTAACTACGAACTCATCACTTGGGCATAAGATAAAAACTTGCGTCGATCACTCGATATTTGTGCAGAAAATGCAAAAGACACACCATTTAAAACACACAGAAAAATATTAATTTCTGATCATTAGTACAGTATAGTGATTTAAAGCCCGGGAGAATTAAAATCCTCTTTGCGGTTTATTTCTGGAGGTTATGCCATCTCATCCTGACAGTACTTATATACGAACCATTTAACAGGACTGTATTAGCTCGTGCCAGCATTCATCTTTGCCCTAGTAGCCACAATAGTCGTAAGCCTTGTAACAGAGCCTCCTGAGAACGTAGATGAACTAATGAAAGACATGACAGAATGATTTCTCTTTTGTAATTTTTTCCACCTTATTTTTAAATGCAATGTTATTTAAAGCAAAAAGTGTGTAATAAGTTGCTTAAAATTCAAAAATCCAAGGAAAGGCCTTTTTTAGATGAAGGAGCAAGAGACAAAAGGTGGTAGGCATGCACCCAGAAGGATTCTTAGAAGTCATCACCGGACCAATGTTCGCAGGAAAGACAAGTGAGCTCATAAAAAGAATCGAGAGACAGATTTTTGCAAAAAGGAAAGCTGCTCTCTTTAAGCCCTCCATTGACAACCGCTACAGTGAGGATAAGGTTGTGGCCCACAACGGATTAAGCTACGAAGCTTTTGTAGTGCCGACAACAGAAGATGGAGTGAGAAAAATATACCAGAAAACCAAAGAGGAGGATTTCGAAGTCATAGGCATTGACGAAGTTCAGTTCTTCCCAATGTCAATCGTTGAAATATTGAACAAGCTTGCTGATGAGGGAGTTTACGTCATTGCAAGTGGTTTAAACTTGGATTTCAAGGGTGATCCTTTTGAAGTAACTAAGGAACTTTTGGTAAGAGCTGATAACATAGTCTATCTAACTGCCATATGCACCGTCTGTGGAAG
>JAGGWM010000071.1 GCA_021157445.1 Thermococcus sp.
GCTTGACTTGAACTAACTGGGAGTCCGAACATATTCGCTAAGCTAACTGCTATGGCAGATCCAAATTGGGCAGAAAAAGCCGATATGGGTCCAAGAGAGGTGATCTTTTTTCCAACAGTGTACATAACAGCATAGCTGAAAGTTAAGGAGCCTAAGGCCAGGCTTAAAGCCCCGAACATTCCAGCGGTTTTTGGACTAAAGAAACCCGCTCCAACGAGAAGGCCTGTTGCATTTGCAACCTCATTTGCTCCAAAGTTAAATGCCATATAAGATCCTCCAAGAACAGCGAGCCATTTGTAAAGGAACTCAATTCTGCCCAAGCTTTTGATGCTGTTTATTATTTTCCCATAAAACTTGAAGAGTATTAAGGCAAAGAGTGCCGCCAAGATGGGGGAGAACATCCATGCTCCGGCTATTTTAATTAAAGTCTCCCATTTTATCGGCGCGTTGATTGCTATCCCCACTCCAACAACTCCACCTACTATAGCCTGGGTAGTAGATACCGGGAGTCCTTTTATGGTGGCTATCGTCACCCAAATGCCAGCTGCTAGAAGGGCTATTATAGCAATTTTAAGGGTTAGATACTCTGGTGGAACAATGCCTTTGCCTATCGTTTTCATAACCTTGTAGCCCTTTAAGTAAGCCCCAAGCATGACGAATATGGCTATTGTTAAAGTTGCCTGATGGAAGCTCAATAGTCCAGCACCTACTGCAGTCCCCATCGCATTTGCACTGTCGTTGGCTCCTATATTCCATGCTATATAGAATGTAATTGCAATTGCCGCTATCACTATTGCGTCCATCGCTTTCACCGTCTATAGGAGGTAGAGCTTAAAAAAATTAACTCTTGTGCCTTCTGGTTCTTTATTTTACAAACGTAAAGGCAAATTTTGTGTCTGCTGGTGTATCATCTTATCCATTGAACATATCATCTGTTCACTTTTACTCAAAGACAGATGCCGAAAGAGGTTTCTTGCCATACCGAAAACTAAATAAATGCACTAGGAGAAATAATACCGACAAAACTTGGGAGGAAGAGACGATGATAGAGATTCGTTTTCACGGTAGAGGTGGACAAGGTGCAGTTACAGCCGCAAACATTCTAGCTGAAGCAGCTTTCTTAGAGGGCAAGTACGTCCAAGCATTCCCGTTCTTTGGTGTTGAAAGAAGAGGTGCTCCAGTTACAGCTTTCACAAGAATTGACGAGAAGCCAATTAGAATCAAGACCCAGATTTATGAGCCAGATGTTGTGGTTGTCCTTGACCCCTCTCTCTTGGATACGGTTGACGTTACGGCAGGTCTAAAAGAGGGAGGAATGGTAATTATAAACACCGAAAAGACCAAGGAGGAAGTCCTTGAGAAGCTCAAAAAGAAGCCAGCCAAACTGGCACTTGTTGACGCTACAACAATAGCCTTGGAGATCCTTGGTTTGCCGATTACAAATACCTCAATTCTTGGCGCTGTTGCAAAAGCAACAGGAATAGTTAAGATAGAAAGCGTGGAAGAGGCCATTAAGGATACCTTCTCAGGAGAACTTGGTGAAAAGAACGCCAAGGCTGCAAGAGAGGCCTTTGAGAAGACTGCTGTTTACGAGCTTTGATTTTTCCTTCCTTTAAAATCCATTCAGGGGTGAAACATCTTGAATACTTTATTCGGGGAGAAGAAGGCAAAAGCTGAAAAAATGGTATTTAAGTCCGTTAATGAGTATCCAGAAGCCCCAATAACACTAGGGACAACATTATCAAACTTCACAGGTGACTGGAGAACTTTCATGCCAGTTGTCGATGAGAGCAAGTGTGTAAGGTGTTACATCTGCTGGAAATTCTGCCCAGAGCCGGCAATATACATCAAAGAAGACGGATATGTAGCGGTAGATTACGATTATTGTAAGGGTTGTGGAATCTGCGCGAACGAGTGCCCAACGAAGGCAATAAGCATGGTAAGAGAAGAGAAGTGAGGTGGTAAAATGCCAAAGAAAGTTGTGAGTGGTAATTATGCGGCTGCTTACGCTGCTAAACATGCTAGAGTTGAGGTTGTAGCTGCTTATCCCATCACTCCTCAAACTTCAATTATTGAGAAAATTGCTGAGTTCATAGCCAATGGAGAAGTTGAAAACCTCCAATATGTTCCAGTGGAAAGTGAGCATTCGGCAATGGCGGCTTGTATTGGTGCAAGTGCTACTGGTGCGAGAGCTTTTACTGCTACTTCAGCCCAGGGTCTTGCTTTAATGCACGAGATGCTTCACTGGGCTGCTGGAGCAAGGCTTCCAATAGTTATGGTTGACGTTAACAGAGCAATGGCTCCTCCATGGAGTGTTTGGGATGATCAAACTGACTCCTTAGCCCAGAGGGACACCGGGTGGATGCAGTTCTATGCCGAGAACAACCAAGAGGTTTACGATGGAGTGCTAATGGCGTTCAAGATTGCGGAGCACGAAAAGGTTAATCTCCCAGTCATGATAGTTGAGAGCGCATTTATTTTGAGCCACACTTACGATGTAGTTGACATGCCGGAGCAGGAAGAGATAGATGAGTTCCTCCCACCAAGAAAGCCCTTATACACACTCACCGACTTCGAGAACCCATTCTCCGTTGGTGCTTTAGGAACTCCAGCTGACTATTACGAGTTCAGGTATAAGATAGCCGGGGCAATGGAAGAAGCAAAGAAAGTCATCAAAGAGGTTGGAAGGGAGTTCGGCGAGAGATTTGGAAGAGACTACAGCCAAATGATAGAGTTATACAGGACTGATGACGCTGAAATAGTGTTCATGGGAATGGGTTCCCTCATGGGAACTGTGAAAGAGGCAGTTGATATGCTAAGAAGCGAGGGATATAAAGTAGGTGCCGCAAAGGTTAGATGGTTCAGACCGTTCCCGAAGGAAGAGCTCTATGAATTGGCAAAGAACGTTGAGGGAATAGCAGTTCTCGATAGAAACTTCTCATTTGGGCAAGAGGGAATACTATTCAATGAAGCTAAGGGTGTTCTCTACAACACTGATGCAAGGCCAATAATGAAGAACTACATCGTTGGACTTGGTGGAAGAGACTTAACTGTGAACGACGTAAAAGCAATAGCCAAGAACATGAAAGAGATAATCGAAAAAGACGAGCTCGATAGAGAAGTTGAATGGTATCACTTGAAGAGGTGACAAAAATGGAGCTTCCTGCTGATGTTAAGAAAAGATTGACTCTGCCATTTGAGGAGCACTTTTATGCTGGGCATACTGCCTGTCAGGGCTGTGGTGCAGCCTTGGGATTAAGATATGTCCTTAAGGCATATGGAGGAAAGGCAATATTCGCAATTCCCGCGTGTTGTTCTACAATCATAGCTGGTCCATGGCCATACACGGCTTTAAATGCTCCTCTCTTCCACACGGCATTTGAGACGACGGGTGCAGTAATTAGCGGTATTGAGGCTGCTTTGAAGGCAAAGGGATACAAGGTAAAGGGTGAAGATGGGATAATGGTCATTGGATGGGCAGGTGATGGAGGTACCGCTGACATAGGCCTGCAGGCCCTAAGTGGTTTCCTTGAAAGAGGACATGACGCTCTCTACATCATGTATGATAATGAGGCTTACATGAATACCGGTATTCAGAGGTCTTCATCAACACCATACGGGGCATGGACAACAAATACACCAGGTGGAAAGAAGCACTTCCTTGAACAGAGACCAAAGAAAAAGGTTATCGATATCGTTATAGCTCACAAACCAGCTTATGCAGCAACTGCAAGCGTTGCCTATCCAGAGGACTTCATGAGAAAGCTCAAAAAGGCTCAAACGATTAAGGGGCCTGCTTTTATTCAGCTATTCGCACCGTGCCCAACTGGATGGAGAAGCCCAACGGACAAGACCATAGAACTTGCTCGCTTAGCAGTTCAAACAGCGTATTTCCCGCTGTTTGAATATGAAAACGGAAAGTACAAGATAAACATGCCTTCACCAAACAAAGAACCAAAGCCTCTGGAGGAGTATCTCAAGCTCCAGGGAAGATTTAAATACATGACAAAGGAGGACATGGAGATACTCCAAGAATGGGTGCTCAGGGAATGGGAAGAGCTTAAAAAGAAGGCCAAGCTCTTCGGCTGATTTTTAATTTCCTTTGCGAAAAGTTTAAAGAAAAGTGTGATAACTCACTTGGGGTGGTATGTATGGCGGAAAGTCCGTTCAAAGCCGATATTGAAAGAGTCCAAAAAGAGTATAGCGAAAAAATGACGCCAGGTGCAATAGTTTACATTCCCGGAAGCAGTGTTGTGAACAAGACCGGCGGTTGGAGAGTTTTCATGCCACAGTTTAACAAGGATAAGTGTATCAGATGTTTCATGTGCTACACTCTCTGCCCAGAGCCGGCAATTTATCTGGACGAGGAGAACTATCCGGTGTTTGATTACGACTATTGTAAGGGTTGTGGGATCTGCGCAAATGAATGCCCAACCAAGGCAATTGAAATGGTTAGAGAATCCAAGTGAGGTGGTATAAATGCCTATGAGAAAAGTTATGAAAGGTAATGAGGCTGCTGCTTGGGCTGCCAAGCTTGCAAAGCCAAAGGTAGTTGCTGCATTTCCAATCACACCATCAACTCTCGTTCCTGAAAAAATTAGTGAATTCGTTGCCAACGGAGAGATGGATGCTGAATTCATAAAAGTTGAGAGCGAACACTCAGCAATTTCCGCATGTGTGGGTGCTTCAGCTGCAGGAGTTAGGGCTTTTACGGCAACGGCTTCACAAGGTTTGGCTTTGATGCACGAAATCCTTTTCATAGCTGCTGGAATGAGGCTCCCAATTGTAATGGCAATTGGCAATAGGTCACTCTCAGCCCCAATTAACATTTGGAACGACTGGCAAGACACGATAAGCGAGAGAGACACCGGCTGGATACAGTTCTATGCCGAGAACAACCAGGAGGCACTCGATTTAATATTAATAGCATTCAAAGTTGCCGAAGATGAAAGAGTCCTTCTCCCAGCAATGGTAGGTTTTGACGCGTTCATATTAACACACACAGTCGAGCCAGTTGAAATACCGGATCAGGAGGTAGTTGATGAGTTCCTTGGAGAATACGTACCAAAGCATGCATACCTCGATCCAGCCAGGCCAATCACCCAGGGTGCCCTTGGATTCCCGGCTCACTACATGGAGGCGAGGTACAAGGTATGGGAGGCTATGGAGAATGCAAGAGAGGTAATTAAGGAAGTCTTTGACGAGTTCGAGAAGAAATTCGGAAGAAGATACCACATGATTGAAGAGTACAAGACGGAAGATGCTGAAATAATCCTTCTCACGATGGGTTCACTTGCTGGAACACTCAAAGACTTCGTTGACAAAAAGAGAGAGGAAGGCGTAAAAATCGGAGCCGCAAAGATGACAGTTTATAGACCATTCCCAATTGAAGAAATAAAGGCTTTGGCCAAGAAGGCAAAGGTTCTTGCAATTCTCGAAAAGGACGTGAGCTTTGGAGTAGGCGGAGCGGTTTTCGCAGATGCGAGCAGAGCACTTGTAAACGAGAAGGAGAAGCCAATACTCCTTGACTTCATACTGGGGCTTGGTGGAAGAGACGTTACCTTTGAGCAACTTGAAGAGGTCGTTGAGATTTCAAAGAAGGCACTTGAGGGAGAGAAAGTTGAGGAAGTCAACTGGATAGGATTAAGG
>JAGGWM010000049.1 GCA_021157445.1 Thermococcus sp.
CTTTATCTGTGAACAGGGAAGTTTCCTCGGGAGCGCTTATTGTAACTTTAACTGTTTCTTCCTCTTGGGGCCCCAATTCAAAGTGAGTTTCTGATATGCTTGAAATCCTTCTACTCTGAGGTTCAAGGTAATATGTCATCGGATAGAAGTTCCCATTTTTGATTGTTATTTCTCTCTCAAACGTAGAACCCGGCAAAACCCACCCTTCTCTCTGCCCTCCGGCTGAAGTAACCGCGTATTCCATTGGGAACATCTGCCATGAAGCGAATATCGAAACCGAGAGCATTATTAAAAGGAAGGCTGATGTCAAGATGTAAAGCGTTTTGAACTTAATCTTGATGAACTTTGGCCTTTTTCTTTTGTGCTTTGGTTCTCCAGTAAACGCGAGGGCGCCAATAATTATCATAGCAGCCGCGAGGAACATTTTATTCCTCCCTGAGATCTCCTTCTGGATGTAAGTGCCCAATTGTGGGATTTTAAGGGGAGAATTGCCAATAGTAATGAGTTTTCCCGCTATTTTATCTTTTGAAACTGGGTTTGCCCTACCTTCTTGCTGATCGGTTGCAACGTTGTTGTCACCCTTAGTAATGTAGCCATCTTCAACAATAGCCACAACTCTATGAACAGTCCAGCTGCCTCTTAAATTAAAAACTATTACATCTCCAACATCCGCACTCCTTGAGAAAGGATTTATGAAGAACAAATCACCCTTGTTCAACGTAGGGGTCATGCTCTTTGAAGAAACATAAGACATGAAGACGGGCCTATCAAGAAGAGCCCCGAGGATAGAGCCGACAACAAAAGCGGTAACCGCTAGAACTAAGAAATATTCAAGGAATTTCTTCATTTACATGAGCCTCCAAAAGCCTGTATCGTAATGTTTTGATTGTAATCTCCCAAGGGCAATCCTGTAGTGTCGAACCGCATTCCCACCCTTACGCTCTGGTTTGCTTGTACTTCAAACTTTATGCTCTGACTCCAAGTGTCATTATAGGGACTTACAAAAAGCCCAATAGCTGAGGTTGGGGAAGTTATACTCACACATATCACGCTTTGTTCCGTTTCAGTTTCGTTGTTGTATATCTCGAAGACATCATCAAAGACGTAAACTGAGTTCGGGGATAAACCCTCTCCAAAACCAGGATAAAGGGGACTCTGATTGCTTATATCAATTTTCAAATATCCTCCACTCAGATAAGCATATGGCGGAAGAGGGTTTTCTATAGAAACTGAGGCATTATCATCAACAGCAAGAACAACTGAAATCGGCTTAACCACAAAAACTCCCCAGGCAAAAAACATCATGACTAATATGATCGGCAGAACAGTAAATTTAATAGCTTTTCTCACTTTCTTCTCCTCCCAAATTTAGATAAAAGGAGCAAAGGCTCCAAGATGGAAAGACTAATCTTCACATGCTCCATTATCCGCAGTTATGATAATGTCTCCATCAATACTGTCCCCATCTACCAAGCCACTACTGTCAAGTACTATTCCTACTTTAACAGCTTCTCCGTGGGGCACAGTGAAACTCAAGCTACTTGTTTCTGCACCTTCAACGTAGTCTCCTGTAAAGAACAGTATTCCTCCATCTCCATCATATGTAATCCCGACACATATGCTAACATCTTCCCAGAGGTGGTTACTTACTTCAAAAACCTCTTCAAAGACATATGTACTGTCTGGACTTATGCCCATTCCATATCCCATTGTTGCCCAAGTTTCATCTTGGTTTGGATTTGATGGATGACCTGGCCAGTTAATGCTAGTATTTGATAGTTGTATTACCATTTCTCCATTGCTGTTAATTCTTGCATATGGCTGAAGGGGCTTTAAGTCGATCAACTCGTTATCGTCTGCGACCACAGTAACATTCACGTCTCTTGTTGCCTCAAAGTAAGCAAAGTTGGCGCTACTGGCACCTACCGCTATAATAATGCCCGCTATTAACATAAATATTCCTAGTATCTTTTTCATCATCCTCCACCTCCTAAGCTAGGGCACTTAAAGTCTTCTTCTGGCCATGCATATACTGTTATATTAGAAGCATAGCTCCCTTTTGCTCCTCCTGCAAATTCCATTGAAATTCCAAGCTCGGTACCCGGTTCCAATACAAAGCATATATCAGTTATTGCTTCGTCTGACTCTGTTGGTGTTTCTCCAGTATAAGTCCCATATACCTTCCCCGCTGGATGGAAGAATGCCACGCCTTCACTGCTTGAGACTATTCTGACGGTAATATTCTTGTTTTCCCACAAATGGTTGCTCACGTAGAAAACATGGTCAAAGTTGTAGTTCGATCCAACACTGATACCAATCCCCATGTCCTCTGTCCAATTCTCGTCATAATATGGGGAGTCAGGATTTCCTGGCCAGTTGGGATTGTTCTTAGAGATTTCTATCACTAGTTTACCCTCGTCATTTATGTACGCATATGGTTGCCCGGGTCTTAGGTCAATGAGCTCGTTGTCATCTGCTACTACCTCAATATGTGTGCTTCTTGAAACTTCGAAGTCCCTGAACGTTGCACTAGTACCGAGGGCCATTGCAAAGGCCACTAACAGGCCTAACATTCCAAGTGCTAAAAG
>JAGGWM010000207.1 GCA_021157445.1 Thermococcus sp.
ATGTAAAGTATTCCTCGACCTTTTACGAGCTCGCCCTCTACCTCGTCTCCAACTTTGCCAGAGAATTCAGCTACACGAGGCTGCAGAATATTGTGGCTGTGGGGAGCGTGCACACCGTAAAGAACTATGTTGACTATCTTTGAGAGGCTTTCATAATCCTTAAAGCGGAGCGCTTTTCTTATAAAGTGCGGGAGAGCCTGAAGCCACCGAGAAAAGCATACATCATTGATCCTGCTCTTTTGGGTGCAGGCTTTACCCCATCACCGAATTTGGGAAGAAAAATGGGGAATGCAGTTGCAGTTGAACTCCTGAGGAGAGGATATAGGCTGTACTACTGGCGGGATGAGAGGAGAGAGGTTGACTTTGTTCTGAAAAAGGGGTCAAAAATCGAGGGCTGATACAGGTTACGAAGGAAATAACCGGGGATAATTATAGAAGGGAAATTAAGAAGCTTGTGGAGGTAGGGAAGATGTTAAAGGCCAAAAGGCTGAGCGTGATAACGTGGGATGATGAAGATGTTATTGAGGAAGGCGGAAGGGAAGTCAGGGTGATTCCTCTCTGGAAATGACTGATTGAAAGATGAAACCATGCAAAAAGGTGACTCTCATGAGGGAGGCAAGCCAGGCCCTTGAGGAACGTTCAAAACACAAAGGCAATCATCATAATCGAGGGAATAATCGCTGAAAAGGGGGAACCTGCCCCAAATCACATCCGGGGTAGCTGCCCGTTTATTCTGAGATAAGTTAAAACATCCTCCAGGCTTCCCAGGGTTCCATTGTACTCTAACCCGTCAAGGATATTCTTGATCTCCTCGACATATGCAATGGCCCGTTCAACATCTTCCCTCCTTATGAGTTTCCCGGTTTCATAATCTGCATCCTTTCTTAATTCATGAAGGCTGTAGAGAAGTTCGGTGGCATCTTTCAGATCCTCATTATTAATGGTATGCCCAACCTTTCTGAGATACTCCCGAACTGATCTGTGGGCTTTTCCACCCCTGAGTTTGTTTCTCATTCCGGTTCTGGGATCGGAGAATAGAATGGTATCTCTAATTTCGAGAAAAATATAATAATAAAGCCTGCTTATCGATGTCCTGTAGGCGCCTTCTTCAAATGCTCCGGCCGTGGACTTCTCCATTAGAAACTCGGCAACTTCTTTGAACTCCCGGGCATTCATTTCCTATCCCCGCAGCTCAGATTTCTGGCGTTCAGTCGAGGTAATCAACTACCACGTGGATTTTGGCTCCGGGAAACCTCTCGCGGATCTCTTTAATGGCCCTCCTCACAAGTCTCACTTCTTCTCTTGGCTTCATTCTCTGCCCGAGGTAAACGACTATCTTCGCTTCACCGTACTCATCCGCATCGAGCTCCATCACTTCAATCCTTGGTTGCTTTATCAATTCCCGGAGGAATTTAATAGCAGCTTTCGAGTCTTTTCTGAGGTTTTCTTGAAGGGATTGAAAACGATCCGTTTCTTTTATCCTCACTCTACCTGCGCGAGTATCTTGAACCACATTAAAGCTTGGATGGTATTCGCCAGATATAACCTTGGTGATACCCCCGAGCTTTAAGGGATGTCCTCCCCAGATTCTCTCATAGGATGTTTCCATAGCTGGAATTGAGTAAAATTCTTTGTTAATGCTCCCATTCTGGGAGGCTGTTATAAACATCTCGTACTTCATTCTTCTCCACCGGGTATCTCAACTTTAATCTCTCCAAATTTCTTCTCGTACTCTTCAATGCTCTTTTCAAGGGCGGAGAGCATTCTCTTGGCTGTTTTTGCGGGGAGATATATCCTCACGTCGGAAACAAGCCTTCCGCCATGCCCGATTATCTTGCCTGTTTCCTCTTCGGCATACAGGGACAAGTCGGGCTTCAGGAATTCGAGAACGAATGTTCCCTCGTCCGTGAATCCAACCACGACGTTAAATGACAGCCTCTCAACAAAGGATTGAGATCTTCTAACCTCTGTCTTCTTCTCTTCCATCCCTACCCCCTCATACGAGAGTCAACAAAAAGGATTATAAAACTTCTGGTAGTTAGAAAGGAATAACGGATCAGTACCGGGGCTTTTAAGAGAGCACAACTGAGTCAAAAAGGTGACTCTCATGAGTGGGGCAAGTCAAGCTCCGCAAAATCTGTCCAAAAAACCAAAAATGTTATATATAATACTTTTTTAGAGTCGATGAACTGGGCTTGTTACTCTCTCTTTAAGTGATGCAAAAGCCGTAGAGCTTTTTAAAAGATTAGTTTTCAATTTCGGTCATATGCATCTTGAGGTCTTCAAAATGTACTTCGGTGAAGGGAGGTGGTGCAGTGACTAGGGAAAAGATAATAGCTAAATTTCATCTGCTGGAGAAAACAGTGTGAAGTTGCAAACAATCACGAAACCTTTAAATTTCTCAACAGATACTATTGGTTGGGTATGAGATATGAGTGAGGGCATTTTCGTGAAAGTTGAGTTTCCCACTGATGTTGCGAGAATCATTGGGACAAAAAACTTGGACAGTGAGGTGAGACTTCTAACGGCCATAGAGCTTTATCGTGAGGACAAGGTAAGTCTGGGAAAGGCTGCAGAAATTGCCGGACTGAGCACTAGGGAATTCCTGTATGAACTAAGAAAAAGGGACATACCGATAAATTACGATCTGGAGGAGCTCAAAAGAGATATTGAGACAATTGAGGGATTGTAATGGTGGTGGTCTCCAATACAAGCCCTTTAATTGTTCTGTCCAACATTGGGCAGCTTGGCCTGCTGAAGTTTCTGTTTGGAAGGATTGTTGTACCAAGAGGTGTCGCTGAGGAATTCAGAGAACAACTGCCAGAGTGGGTGGAAGGTGAACTACCCCTCCCTTACGGACGGGGCTTCCTGCTTCATCAGGAAGACTTGCCCCGTGATGACCGCCCGATAAGGCACGATACGGGGTAGAGGTCCTCCCTCCACAGGCAATCCGGGTCGTCCCAACCCTTCATCTAAACCCTTCTTCAGAATGTTGAACGAAGCGTTCAAGTCCCTGTCCAGCACCAGCCCACACTTCGGGCACACAAAAACCCTATCAGAAAGTCTCAACTCATCAACGACGAACCCACAGCGGGAGCAAGTCCTTGAAGTGTGGGTCGGCTCAACGAAAACAACCCTCCGACCAGCTCTCCCAGCCTTGTCGGAGAGCATCCTAACAAATTCCTTCAAAGCTGAATCGAGAAAACGGCGTCTAAACCCCTTAGTATGGTCGTTTTCCACAATGTTCTTGGCATCTAAATCCTCAAGGATGATAACATCATAATTCCTGACGTAGTAGAGGGCGAGCTTGTGGAGAAAGTCCCTCCTCTGGTTGTAAAGCTTCTCATAAGCTTTGGCCAGCTTTACCCTTGCCTTCTCCCAATTCTTTGAGCCATTTTGCTTC
>JAGGWM010000057.1 GCA_021157445.1 Thermococcus sp.
CCAACATCTGCAAACACTGCTTCCCACATTGTAGCCTCTCCAAGAATTCCAAGGCTTATGAAAGCCAGTTTAACCCCAAGGGCAAAGATTATGTTCTGCCACACTATCCTCTGTGTCTTTCTTGCGACTTTTATCCCTATTGGTAGCTTTGAAGGCTTGTCGTCCATTATAACTATGTCAGCCGTCTCTATAGCGGCATCACTTCCTAAAGCTCCCATTGCAACCCCTACATCAGCTCTAGCTAAAACCGGCGCATCGTTTATTCCATCGCCTACGAAAACTATTGTATCCTTTGGATCCTTTTTCTTTTCAAGCTCTTCAATAACTCTTACTTTGTCTTCTGGTAGCAACTCGGCATAAAATTCGTCCAATCCTATTTGTCTTGCTATTTCCCCTGCAACATCTTTGTTATCTCCAGTTACCATTACAACCTTTTTAACGCCTAAGCGCTTTAGCTCTCTCACGGCTTTTGGAGCATCTTCCTTTATCTCGTCAGATATAATTATGTAGCCTGCGTACTTTCCGTTAACGACCACATGAGCGACAGTTCCCTTTACGTGGCATGTATCGTGCTCTATATTGAATTTGTGCAATAATCTATCATTTCCAACCATTATTTCAGTTCCATCTATTCTAGCCTTAACGCCGTGACCTGCTATCTCCTCATGCTCCTTTATTTGAGCTTCGTTGATTTCTTTCCCATAGGCCTCTTTTATCGCCTTTGCAATTGGGTGGTTTGAGTGGGCCTCAGCTAAAGCTGCGAACCTCAAAATCTTCTCTTCACTGAAACCGTTTCTCATCTCTATTTTTGTAACTTTAAAGACTCCCTTTGTTAGCGTCCCCGTTTTGTCAAAAGCCACAATTGTTGCTTTGCTAAGCGCATCAAGGAAGTTTGACCCCTTGACAAGTATTCCTTCTCTGGCTGACTTTCCAATCCCGCCAAAGTAGCCAAGAGGTATTGAAAGCACTAGAGCACAAGGGCATGATATCACAAGGAGCACCAGCGCTCTGTAGACCCACTTTGAGAAGGGCTCACCAAATGCCAGCGGGGGAACTAAAGCTATGAGCACCGCAAGCCCGACGACGACGGGAGTGTAGTAGTGGGCAAAGCGCGTGATGAACTTCTCCGTCTTGGCCTTTCTCGCGCTCGCGTTCTCAACAAGCTCCAAAATCCTTGAAATAGTTGACTCTCTAAGCTCTTTCGTAACTTTGACCGTCAAAAGACCGCTTAAATTTACCATTCCCGAAAGGATCTCATCTCCTTCCTTTACTGTTCTTGGCACGCTTTCACCGGTTAATGCTGAAGTATCTACATTTGAGCTTCCTTCCAAAACAATTCCATCCACAGGAACTCTTTCTCCAGGTTTAATAACTATAACATCCCCAGCTTTGAGCTCCTCCGGCTTGACTTTAACTATTTTATCTCCAACTTTCAAATTCGCATACTCAGCTTTTAAAGATAGCAATGCTCTAATTGAGCGCCTCGACCTGTTGACAGCTATGTCTTGGAAGAACTCACCAACGATGTAGAACAGCATAACTCCCACAGCTTCAGGATATTCCCGAATTGCAAATGCCCCTAATGTGGCTATAGCTATGAGGAAGTTCTCGTCAAAGACGTTCCCATGGACTGAGTTGATAAAAGCGTTCCTTAGCACCTTCCAGCCTACTAAAAGGTAGCTCGCAACGAATATTCCAAGCACAAAGGCATTGTCGTAGTTGTAATAGTATCTCAAGAGCATTCCTGCTGTGAAGAGCACGAGCGAAGGTATTATGAAGTAGAGCCTCTTCTTGGGATCATCATGATCGTGGTGGTGTCCATGGTCATGGCCGTGTCCGTGCTCGTCCTTCTCGATGACCTTAACCTCAGGTTCAACCCTTTTTATTATCTCCTTCGCCTTCTCGATATCTCCCTCAATAACCAGCTCGCTTGTTGTGAAGTTTACCAGCGCAAACTCAAAGCCTTCTTTTTTCAGCGCTTCCTCGATTTCATAGGCACAGCTAGCACAGTCAAGGCCTTCTAATTTGAGCTTCTTTGGCATGCTCACTCCTCCATGTGCTTAAGCGCAACCTTCAAAATCTCCCTTATGTGCTCGTCATCTAAGCTGTAGAAAACGTTCTTTCCGTCTTTCCTATACGTGACGATTTTTCTGTCCTTCAAAATCCTGAGCTGGTGAGAGATTGCAGAAACCGAAAGCCCGGTAATGTTCGATAAATCACACGTGCAGAGCTCATCCTCCAGCAGAGCGAAGAGTATCTTAAGCCTTGTGGGGTTGCCTAAGGCGTCAAAGAAGTCGGAAACTTCAAGGATTGTCTCCTCCTCAGGCAGCTTTTTCTTAGCTTCGAGGATTTTATCCAAATGCTCTTCGTAAACTTTACATATCTCTGTCATTTTTATCACCTCCACATTTGAGCAATTGTGCAAATGTTCTTATAAATGTTACTGGACAAAAATGGATAGGGAATAAGAAAGAGGGCCGAAGAGTTATTCGGCAGGCCTTCCAAGAGGGAAGATATATAGGGGATCTCCTTCAACATCAATTACCTTCTTGACCTCCTCGTCTCGAAAAGCCCCAACTGCAACAGTTCCAAGGCCTAAAGCCGTTGCTTGGAGGTAAATATTTTGTCCCATGTGACCGGCATCGATGTGCACATACCTTACTCCTCTTCACCATACCTGCTCGTGGTTCTTTCATAATGAGCAACTATTACAATGTTCACTGGAGCGGTAGCAACACACTTCTGCCCAAGACATGCACGAGCGAGCTCTTCTCTTAAATCTCCCTTTCGAATAAGCTTTAGAACATGCTTCTTCCCATCATAATGGTATAACCCGGGATCAAGGTCCTCAACACTGCTCACAACGGTGTATACTTCAAAAGGATACCTTGCACCCGCACTTGGAGAGGTTCTCTTTCCCCAGATATTTATTCCATAAGCCGCCCAGAGAACTTGAGAGAGCTCACCAAGGGTTAATGGTTCTGAGGTATATCTTCTAATGCTCTTTCTCCTGTATATCGCTTCCTCAAGACTAATTTCCCCTTTAATTCTTGGTTCGGGTAGTTTGATCTCCATATTATCACCCAGAAATTAATGAGCGTTGTTTCACATAAGGTTTACTCTAAAGATAACAAATACACCCCAAAGAACATCAAAATGCCGAAAAATGCTTTAGCTGCTGTGAAGCTCTCTCCGAGGATTAGAAAAGCAAAGAGAGCACCGATTAGTGAGGAAGTTGAGAAAATTGCCCCCGTTTTCATGGCCCCAATTTCCCTAAAAGGGAATAGTAAAGGAAGAGGGAAAAACCTAAGGTGAAAGGACCCACCCTTAAAAAATAAGGAAGGCTTTGAAGTGGGATATAGAAAGG
>JAGGWM010000195.1 GCA_021157445.1 Thermococcus sp.
GTGAGAGGGTGTACCTTCTAAAAATTTTAAAGGGGGCAATTCTCTGTGACGGCGAAAAAAACCTTTACAATATTTGATCAAGAATTAGTTCCCGAACACAGAATCCTCAGTGAAGAGGAAAAGGAGGAACTGCTTAAGAGGTACAGGGTTAAACTTTCTCAGTTACCGCAAATCAAAGCAAGCGATCCAGCAGTTCAGGCTCTTGGAGCCAAGCCTGGTGATGTTATAGAAATAAAGAGGAAAAGCCCTACTGCGGGGGTTTATTACTATTATAGGATTGTTGTGGAAGACTGAAGTTTTTGAGGTGAGAAAATGAGAGGTCCTACTGTTGTTGAGGTTACTCCGGATGATCTTTGGGAAGTTATGAAAAGCTACTGGGACGAAAAAGGACTTGTAAGGCAACATCTCGATTCTTACAACGCTTTCATTGATCACGGAATGCAGGAAGTAGTTAACGAATTCGGTGGAGTCAAGCCAGACATTCCAGACTTTGAAGTCAAATTCGGAAGAATAAGGCTGGGTGAACCGGAGTTTCAAGAAGCTCACGGGCAGAGAAAGCCACTCTATCCAATGGATGCAAGGATTAGAAACCTCACATACTCAGCGCCGATCTTCTTGGAGATGATACCGGTTATCAAAGGTATTGAACAAGAGTCCGTTGAGGTCAGAATTGGAGAACTGCCTGTAATGCTCAAGTCAAAGGTATGCAGACTTTACGGCCTAAGCGAAGAAGAATTGATTTCTCATGGAGAGGATCCCAAAGACCCGGGAGGATATTTTATCATCAACGGTTCTGAAAGAGTTATCGTGTCTATCGAGGATTTAGCACCAAACAGGACACTCGTAGAGGTTGACGAAAGACAGAACAGGTACATAGCAAAGTGTTTCTCCTACAGGCATGGCTATAGAGCTTTGATAACAGTGGAAAGAAGGAAAGACGGCTTGCTTTACGTTTCTATTCCAAATGTGCCGGGTGTTATAAAGTTCGTTTATGTCATGAGGGCCCTTGGGCTTGAGAGTGATAAAGAAATCGTCGATGCTGTGAGCAACAACCCTGAGATTCAGCAGGTTCTCTTTGACAATTTGGAGGACGCTAGCGAGATACAAACTCAAGAGGAAGCTTTAGACTATATAGGAAAGAAGGCCATGCCAGGACAGCCAAAGGAGTACAGGCTGAGGAGAGCCCAATCTATAATTGACAACAACCTTCTCCCGCACATGGGTGTTTCTCCAGAAGACAGAATAAGAAAGGCCTATTACCTTGGAATGATGGCCCTTAAGGTTATTGAACTCTCTCTTGGGCTTAGAGGAGAGGATGATAAAGATCACTATGCAAACAAGAGGCTCAAGCTTGCTGGTGACCTCTTGAGAGATCTCTTTAGAGTTGCATTTAGCCAGCTTGTTAAGGACATGCAGTATCAACTTACCAAAACCTACCAGAGAAAGGGCGAGAAATACACTTTCCAGGACATCCAGAGGTTTGTGAGAAATTCTGTGAGGCCGGATGTTCTAACGGAGAGAATTGAGCACGCTCTTGCAACCGGCGCATGGCCCGGGGGAAGAACCGGTGTAAGCCAACTCCTCGATAGGACTAACTTTATGTCCACTCTTTCTCACTTGAGAAGAGTTACTTCTCCATTGAGCAGAGAACAGCCTCACTTCGAGGCAAGAGACCTTCACGGTACTCACTGGGGAAGAATATGTCCAACAGAAACTCCAGAAGGTCCCAACTGTGGTCTGGTCAAGAATCTTGCACTGATGTCTCAAATAACAACTGCGATCCCGGAGGAAGAAGTTTTGGAATATCTTGAAAGCCTTGGTATAGTGCACATTGAGGAGAAGAGGCCAGAACCAGATGACTGGAGAATCTATCTTAATGGAGTCCTCATTGGAACCTACAAAGACGGTATTGGTTTGGTAAACAAGATAAAAGACGACAGAAGAGCAGGAAGAATCAGCGATGTGATAAACGTTGCTTATTATGAAGACGTCAGGGAGGTTTACATCAACAGCGATGACGGTAGAGTTAGAAGACCTCTCATAATTGTTGAAAACGGCATTCCAAAGCTTACAAGAGAACACGTTGAGGCCATAAAGAAGGGAACTCTTAAGTGGAGCGATCTTGTGAGGATGGGAGTGATTGAGTACCTTGATGCCGAGGAAGAGGAAAACGCCTATGTGGCGACCTGGCCCTGGGAAGTTACAGAAGAACACACTCACTTGGAGATAATGCCCGCCGCAATACTTGGTCTGCCAGCTTCTCTCGTTCCCTATCCGGAGCATAACGCCGCTCCAAGAAACACCTATGGAGCCGGTATGGCAAAGCAGAGCCTTGGTTTGGGCTGGGCCAACTTTAGAATAAGGGTAGATACAAGAGGCCATTTAATGCACTATCCACAGATTCCACTCGTTAATTCAAGGATTATGGAGGCGGTAGGTTTCGAGCAGAGACCAGCGGGTCAAAACTTTGTAGTTGCAGTTCTCAGCTACGGTGGATACAACATGGAAGATGCTGTTATCATGAACAAGGCCTCCATCGAGAGAGGACTTGCAAGATCGACGTTCTTTAGAACTTACGAGGCTGAAGAAAAGAAATACATGGGTGGACAGACAGATAAGTTTGAAATTCCTGATCCGACTGTTAGGGGCTTCCTTGGTGAGAAATACTACAGAAACCTTGATGAAGACGGCATAATCTTCCCAGAATCGAAAGTGGAAGGAAAAGACGTTTTAGTTGCAAGAACTTCTCCACCAAGGTTCCTTGAAGAGCAGGCAGGATTAGGTGCCGGTATCCTTCAAGGAAGGAGAGAAACGAGCATAACTATGAGGCCCGGTGAGAAGGGAATAGTGGACAAGGTAATATTAACTGAAACCGGGGACGGTACAAAGCTTGTTAAAGTGACGGTTAGAGATCTCAGAATTCCAGAATTTGGTGACAAATTTGCTTCAAGGCATGGACAGAAGGGTGTTATAGGTCTAATCGTTCCACAAGAGGACATGCCGTGGACGGAGAGCGGAATAGTTCCAGACTTAATCGTTAACCCACATGGTATCCCAAGCCGTATGACTGTCGGACAGCTCATCGAAGCAATAGGCGGAAAAGTCGCCTCACTTAAGGGGAGGAGAATAGACGGAACTGCCTTCATTGGAGAGCCAGAAGAAAAGCTTAGAAAAGAGCTTGAGGAGCTTGGCTTCAAGCACAACGGAAGAGAGGTCATGTATGATGGAATCACCGGAAGAAAACTTGAGGCAGACATATTCGTTGGCGTTATATACTACCAGAGGCTCCACCACATGGTGGCAGATAAGCTTCACGCACGTTCAAGAGGTCCGGTGCAAGTTCTTACCAAGCAGCCGACTGAAGGTAGAGCGAGGGAAGGCGGTCTTAGGTTCGGTGAAATGGAGCGTGACGTTCTCATTGGCCACGGCGCATCAATGCTCTTGGTAGAGAGATTGCTAGAGGAGAGCGATAAAACAGAGGTCTGGGTATGTGAGAGCTGTGGACATCTGGCAATCGAAGACAAGCGTAGGGATAAGGTTTACTGTCCGGTTTGTGGAGAAGAGGAGAAGATAAGCAAGGTAGAGATGAGCTATGCCTTTAAGTTGTTGTTGGATGAGATAAAGGCCATGGTTATTAGACCATCATTAAAACTCAAGGAGAGGGTGTAGGGCTATGCACTCAATGAAAAAGGTTATCGGGAGCATTGAATTTGGTATATTGTCTCCTCAGGAGATCAGGAAAATGAGCGCTGCCGAGATAACTGTGCCGGATACTTATTCAGAGGACGGTTACCCAATTGACGGTGGATTAATGGATAGGAGACTTGGCGTTATAGATCCAAACCTTAGGTGTGAGACCTGTGGAGCAAACTACAAAGAATGCCCTGGACATTTCGGACATATAGAACTTGCGAGGCCTGTTATTCACGTAGGATTCGCAAAGACAATATACAGAATCCTTGAAAGCACCTGTAGAGAATGTGGAAGAATCAGGCTGACTGATGAAGAAATAGAAGAGTATATGACAAAGTTCAATGTGAATGAAGCCAGGAAGAGCGAGATAGATGCTTTGGTAACGGAGGTATACAAGAAGGCAAGGGAAAGAATGGTCTGTCCACACTGTGGTGCTCCCCAGTATCAGATAAAGTTCGAAAGGCCCACAATATACTGGGAAATAAGAAGAGATGAAGAAGGAAACGAATATAGGCACAGAATGATGCCAAGTGAAATTAGGGACAGGCTCGAAAAGATTCCGGACAAGGATCTACCTCTTCTTGGTCTTGATCCTGAGAAATCAAGGCCGGAATGGATGGTTTTGACGGTTTTGCCCGTTCCTCCAGTTACGGTAAGGCCATCAATTACTCTTGAAAGCGGTATAAGGGCTGAAGATGATTTAACTCACAAGCTTGTTGACATAATAAGAATTAACGCTCGTTTGAAGCAGAACATAGAAGCTGGAGCTCCACAGCTCATTATTGAAGACTTATGGGATCTCCTTCAATATCACGTAACCACGTACTTCGACAATGAAACATCCGGAATACCTCCAGCGAAGCACAAAAGCGGAAGGCCTTTAAAGACACTTGCCCAGAGGCTCAAGGGTAAAGAGGGGAGATTCAGGAAGAACCTTAGCGGTAAGCGTGTTAACTTCTCTGCAAGAACTGTTATCAGTCCAGATCCTATGATAAGCATAAACGAAGTAGGGGTTCCATTGGTCGTCGCAATGGAGCTCACCGTTCCAGAAAAAGTGACCGAGTTCAACATTGAAAAGCTGAGAAAGATGATCCTCAATGGCCCAGAGAAGTACCCAGGAGCTAACTATGTGATAGACCCGCAAGGAAGAAGAATCCGCCTCATGGAGAGCAACAAAGAGAACATAGCAAACATGCTCGACATAGGATGGACCGTTGAGAGACACCTCCTTGATGGAGATATAGTCCTTTTCAACAGACAGCCGTCCCTTCACAGGATGAGCATCATGGCCCACAGAGTTAGAGTAATGCCTTACAAGACCTTTAGACTTAACTTGGCAGTCTGTCCTCCATATAACGCTGATTTCGACGGAGATGAAATGAACCTCCACGTTCCACAAACTGAGGAAGCACAGGCCGAGGCTAGGATATTAATGGAGGTTCAGAACCACATATTGTCACCAAGATACGGTGGTCCAATTATAGGTGGAATCCAAGACCACATATCAGGAGGCTATCTATTAACGAGAGAAGGGTCGTATTTCACAAAATACGAAGTTGAGCAGATGTTGATGTTTGCAGGCGTTGATGTGAAGGAGCTTCCAAAACCGGACAAAGTTGAAAACGGCATTGAATACTGGAGTGGAAAGACTATATTCTCCCTCTTATTGCCAAAAGACCTGACAATCTGGTATCGCAACAAATTATGCGATGATCCATCTCAATGTGAGCCGATTGAAAAGCTCATTGAAGAAAAACTAGTGCCTAGTGAAGAAGAAATTAGAAAGGTTGCTACGGATGGATTTGTTTACATCCACAACGGTAAGCTTCTAAGCGGTGCGATAGACAAGAAGGCTTATGGTAGAGAGGATGGAAAGATTCTTGACATTATAGTTAGGGAGTACGGTGTCGAAAGGGCCAGACAATTCTTAGATCAGGTTACAAAGCTTGCAATATGGGTAATTACCCATAAAGGATTCACAACTGGAATAGATGACGAAGACCTCCCTGACGAGGCAAAGGCAAGGATTAGAGAGATAATAATGGAAGCAGAAAAGAAGGTTCAGAGGCTAATAGAGGCATATAAGAACGGTGAGCTTGAGCCACTGCCGGGTAAGACTCTCGAGGAGACTCTTGAGAGCAAGATAATGGCCGTGCTCTCCGAGGCGAGAGACAATGCAGGTAAGGTTGCCGAGAAGTACCTAGGTATGAACAATCACACGGTCATAATGGCCAAAACCGGAGCTAGAGGTAAGATCCTCAACATTACCCAGATGGCCGCTATGCTTGGACAGCAGTCGATTAGAGGTAAGAGACTTTATAGAGGGTACAGAAACAGGGTATTGAGCCACTTCAAACCTGGAGATCTTGGGGCTAGGGCAAAGGGCTTTATTGTGAACTCCTACAAAAGTGGATTGAGCCCTCAAGAGTACTTCTTCCATGCAATGGGTGGTAGGGAAGGTCTCGTTGATACAGCCGTTAGAACAGCCCAGAGCGGTTATATGCAGCGTAGACTTATAAATGCTCTACAAGACCTCAAAGTTGACTATGATGGCACGGTAAGAGATCCCACTGGAATTATAGTGCAGTTCCGCTACGGTGAGGATGGAGTAGACCCAATGAAGAGCTGGGGCGGAAAAACAGTGGACGTTGATAGAGTGATAATGAGGACTTTAATAAAGATCAGAGAGAAGGGGTGAGATGTTATGGTATCAAGCTCAACTATTAAAACGCTTGTAGAGAGTAAAGCCTCTAATCTGCCAGAGAGAATTAAGGAAGAACTCCTGGATAAGCTCCTTACCTACAACGAAAAGTACAAGCTGAAGAAAGCAGAGATTGAGGCAATAATTGATGAAGTTGTTAGTGAATATGAAAAAGCACTAATAGAGCCCGGAGAGGCCGTGGGAACCGTTACCGCCCAGTCAATTGGAGAGCCATCTACGCAGATGACCCTTAATACCTTCCACTATGCGGGTGTTGCTGAGATTAACGTTACCCTTGGTCTCCCCAGAATCATTGAGATTGTTGACGCTAGGAAGAACCCATCAACACCAATTATGACCGTTTACCTTGACGAGGAGCATAGATATGACCCAGAGAAGGCTCGTGAAGTTGCGAGAAGAATTGAAGGAACAACCTTGGAAAGCCTCGCCAGAAGTATGACGCTTGATATACTCAACATGGAATTTGTGGTTGATGTCGATCCAGAGCGCCTTGAGAAAAGCGGTTTAACAATGGAAAAGATTCAGGCAAAGCTCGAGCGTTCATTTAAGTCAGCAGAAATTGAAGTTGACGGAAATACATTGATAATCAGAATGAAAAAGGCCAAGGGTGTTTCAACATTGAGAAGACTCGCCGATAAAGTTAAAAAGCATCGTCTAAAAGGACTGTCAGGCGTAGGAAAAACAATTATCAGGAAAGAAGGGGACGAGTACGTTATCTACACAGAGGGATCAAACTTTAAGCAAGTCTTGAAAGTTCCCGGTGTCGACCCAACAAGAACAAGGACGAACAATATCCATGAAATAGCAGAAGTGCTTGGCATTGAGGCGGCAAGAAACGCCATTATTGAAGAAATAACAAGAACAATGCAGGAGCAGGGTCTTGAGGTCGATGTTAGACACATTATGCTCGTTGCCGATATGATGACCCTTGATGGTGTTGTGAGACCTATTGGAAGGCATGGTGTAGTTGGTACAAAGGCAAGTGTACTCGCCAGAGCTGCATTCGAAATTACCGTTCAGCACTTACTTCAAGCTGCCGAAAGGGGAGAAGTCGATCCCCTTAACGGTGTGGTCGAAAACGTATTAATTGGTCAGCCCGTTCCAGTTGGAACGGGAATCGTTAGGCTGGCAATGAAGTTACCGATTAAAAAATCCATAGAAGAGTAGGGAGGTGTAAGTAATGGATTTAGCATTTGAGCTTAGAAAAGCCCTTGAAACTGGAAAGGTTATCATTGGTTCAAACGAGACAGTTAGGCTTGCCAAGGTTGGGGGGGCAAAGCTTATTATCATAGCTAAAAACGCACCAAAAGAGCTTAAGGATGACATCAACTACTATGCAAAGCTCAGCAACATTCCCGTTTATGAATTCGATGGAACAAGCGTCGAACTAGGCACAATGCTTGGTAAGCCCTTTGTAATAGCATCACTAGCGATAGTCGAGCCGGGAGAGAGCAAAATACTTGCACTGGGCGGAGGTAAGTGAGCATGCCACTCAAGCTAAATACAGACCAGATAAAGTACATAGCACTCTTTGAGAGCTTCACAGGAGCAACAGTGCTCGATTGTTTAATTGATTCAGCAAGAAATCGCTTAATATTTGTAATCAAGAAGGGAGAAATGGGCTTGGCATTGGGTAGAAGAGGTAGCAACGTTAAAAGGATACAAGGGATGTTGGGGAAGGACATTGAGCTGATAGAACACTCAGAAAATCCCGAAGAATTTCTCAAGAACATTTATAAAACAATGGGCGTAAGGATTAAAAAAGTTCACATAACTGAAAAGAAAGATGGGAAGAAAGTTGCCCTCCTTGATGTGAATCAGAGGGACAAGCCTAGGGCGATAGGTAGAGGAGGGCAAAATATAAATCTCGTCAAAGAATTAATGG
>JAGGWM010000152.1 GCA_021157445.1 Thermococcus sp.
AGTTTGTGCTAACTACAGCTTTACCCTGTGCTTTCAGTTCTTTAGCCTTCTTGTAAGCGTAATCTAAAGCTTCTAAAATCCAAGATAGTCTGGCTGAACCTTGCCAGTCGAAGGCAACTATGTCAACAAATCCATCGATACCTGGTGCAACACCTCTATAATTCGAATCTTGAGATGCAATTATACCAGCACAGTGTGTTCCGTGCCAGTGCGTATAATCGTGAGCGTTCGGAACTATCACCTTCTCATCTATTACTAACGATTTGCCATTTCTCATCAACCATGGATGGTTATTCTGCACACCAGAGTCTATTATAATCACTACAACACCTTGACCAGTGTAACCCTCAGCCCACACTTCTGGTGCGTGAATCATTGGTACGCTGTCCTTGAGCAACTTAACTGTAGGAACATCTGAAGTTATCTTGAACAGCTTCCCATCGTAGAGAACTTTCTCAACATAAGGGTTAGATGCCAACTCGTCTACCTTGTCAGCTGGAACTGTACCAGCTAATGCGTTGGCAACATCTGTTATGCTCATAGTCATTTGGAATCCTACTGCTTGTAGAGATGGGAGTACCATTTCCTGTTGAGCTATAGCCATTGCACCAGTATCACCAGTTAAAACGACTACAACTGGAATTTTCTCGCTTGGCTTTGCCTTAGATAACTCTTCTTTTAATGTTTTGGAAATTTTCTCTTGAGGTGAAGCAACACTCATAGGGAACGACTTGACCATCGAGTAATACCCTATAGCCACATTCTTTGTTATGTTAAGAGATGAAATTAGGCAAGAACCTCCTAAAACTATTAAAAAAACACCAATAAGTTTTACGATGTTTCTGTCCATTGTGTCACCACCTTAATCTTATCAAGTATAATCCAGCAATTATCAACCCAGCAACAGCAGTGTAGCCGATTATTTGATCTACAGTAACTCTGGCTATAGGCTTTACAACCTCAAAGCTTCCAACCGTACCATATATAAACGATTTCGTACTCGTGTACAGCTTAATCTCGTAGCTCCAGATGCCCAACTCGTCAGCTGTTACACCAGTCTTTAGCGAATAGCTCTTAGATTGTCCAATGCCTATGTTTTCCTTTGTAAAGTCGAACCACTTGGTGACTTTAGCACCACTCGGCTTCTTCAACTCAAGGTATATCCAGAATCCGTTTAGAGGTGCTGGAGAATCGGCATCTACCTTAACAGTTATCTTGAATTCAATCTTTTCTCCTTGGGGAACTTGAAAGGATTGAGTTGCGAAATCGTAGTAAGATTTCTCAACAAATCCTACGACTGTAGCCTTTGGAGTCTGTGCTGACACCGTAGGAGTTGCTGAGACTATCAATAAAAATATTAAAGACAACAGTGGAATTAGCTTACTCTTCACACCTTTCACCCCCTTCTAAGACAGTACGCAATTAGTGCTATTGCGAAGAACCCTACTGCGATCGCCCACAGCCACATTGGAACACCCAAGTACTGCCCTTCGTACCAAGGAGTAACTGCAACGGATACTGGTGCCCAAGCTCCAGCAACAACTGGCTTTGAGTATGTAACGTTTAACTCGTTCCATCCCTCGTTCAAGCTGATGCCCTTCAGAATGATTGAACCCTTGGTGTACTCGACCTTGTTACCATTAAGTGTGACGCTGAGTATGTTCTCTTCGCTGAACTCTGGGAAGTACTTGCTCCATGGCTTTTCAGATGGTTTGATTGTCATGTCCACTGTGAGGTTCTCTGGTGAGTAAATTCTTATTACAGTCGTGTAGTTGCCATCATTCTCGATATTCTTTATCTCACCTACGTATGGTCCTCTCTTCTGGAATGATATGTCATAGGTCTTGTACTCAGAAGTGTTTAGAGTACCGAAGTTGTAGCTGGTAACTGGCTTGTTAATTGCATTTTCTGGGTAGCTGAAGGTGCACTTAACATCGCTTATGTTAACATCGGAGTTCTGAGTAATGTTTACCGTCTGCTTGACGGTGTAGAAGCTGTCGATGTCGTAGAACTTAACCTCTGGCTTGCTAAGCTTCACCTCTGTTACAGTGTAGCTGAAGTTTGCAACGACTTCTCCATCATCGCATGTTAAGTTCAGCGTTTCGGATGCAGTGTTGTTGGCAACAGCCTCTATAACTATCGTAAGGGTTGTAGCGCTCATGTCGACTCCAGCTGATGCGAAGTCTGGGAACGTCCAAGTAGCACTGCTACCTCCAGTTATGTCATAGTTAGTTGCAACTGCTACTCCGTTAACTGTAAGGTTTATCGTTGTAGAGTCTGTACCAGAGTCGGCAACTATCGTTATGTTTGAATTAGTGTTGTTCAAACTTTCAAGTGTGAATGGTAAGTGCAGTGTTATGGTTAGACTGTTTCCCTCAGATATAGCTCCATAATCTTTAGTGTACGATAGGTCAGCGGTCACAGTGGAAATGCTTATCGTTTTCTGTGCCATTGCTGGTGACACTGCAACCATTAGTGCCATCAACAAACCTAATACCCACCACCTTCTCAATTACATCACCTCCAAAGTACTATAGAAAATAAAAGAAATAAAGTATTCTGTTTACGTTAGGATCGTGTACGTCAAGGTGTCGACGTAGTTAGCGGCAGTCTGATAGAAGTATACTTCCATCGTGTAGGTCTGGTTGTCTGCAAATGTTCCAGCTGGAGCGTCCTCAAGCTCGACACCGATGTTCATCGTTACAACGCTGTCAGGCTCGATCGTGAAGGTGTAACCGCTTGTGTATTCACCATCAACGAACAAGTACTTCTTGTAGATTGCACCGACGTATACGTTGAAGTACGAGTTCTCAAGTGCGTCTGGCAACCCCTCTTCACCAGTCTTGGGGTTCTTCAAGGTAACCTGCAACTCGGCTGACTGGTTATCAATGTTCTTTATAGTAACTGCTAATTCCTGTGTAGTGTTGGTAGCACTACCATCAGAGGCTATGTAGCTACTCAAGTCGAACTGAGTACCACCAGTCTGTGTAATCTGCAACTCAACTGGGGATACTGGTGTAGGTACAGCGGCAAGCCCCTGGCTGTAACCCATCTGGTATCCCTGTTGGAAGGCACTCTGTACCATTC
>JAGGWM010000183.1 GCA_021157445.1 Thermococcus sp.
CTTTGCCAACGGGCATTCCTAAATATAAATTTCAAACTCATAAAGGAGAGTGGGTAGATTATGGCGAACATCTATTACGAAAAGGACGCAAATCTTGAGCTTCTTAAAGGGAAAACTGTGGCTGTTATCGGGTACGGAAGCCAGGGGCACGCTCACGCCCAAAACCTCAGGGACAGCGGCATCGACGTGGTGATTGGTCTTCACGAAGGAAGTCGCTCCAGAAAGAGGGCTGAGGAGGATGGATTTGCCGTATATTCCGTGGCGGAAGCAACCCAAAAGGGAGACTTGGTGGTGTTTCTGATGCCCGACCACGTGCAGGGCGAGGTCTACAAGGAACATATAAAGCCAAACCTAAAAAGCGGCGCATCCTTAGTCTTCTCCCATGGATTTACAATCCACTACCACCAGGTAGAGCCCCCAAAGGACTGTGACGTCTTCATGATCGCTCCCAAATCACCGGGACACTTGGTACGAAGAATGTACACGGAGGGCAAAGGCGTCCCGGGGCTTCTTGCGGTCTATCAGGACAGCTCAGGAAAGGCAAAGGATATGGCACTGGCATACGGCACAGCCATAGGCTGCGCAAGAGCTGGCATCATTGAGACAACCTTCGCAGAAGAGACAGAAACCGACCTGTTCGGTGAACAGGCAGTCCTCTGCGGAGGCGTAACCGAACTGGTGAAAGCAGGCTTTGACACCCTCGTAGAAGCAGGATACCAGCCGGAAATAGCATACTTCGAGTGCCTCAACGAACTCAAACTCATAGTGGACATGATGTTCGAGGGCGGCCTCAGCTGGATGCGCTATTCAGTCAGCGACACCGCCAAGTACGGCGACAAGGTAGCGGGGAAACAGGTAATTGACGAACACGTGCGGGCAACCATGAAAGGGCTCCTTGAAAGAGTCCAAAACGGAGAGTTCGCCAAGGACTGGATTTTGGAGAACCAGTGCGGAAGGCCTTCCATGAAAAAATGGGCAGAAAGGGAGAAAAACCACTTAATCGAAAAGGTCGGCAAAAAATTGAGAAAGATGATGCCCTGGCTGGAAGCCAAGGAGGCACCTGAAGCATAAAAAACCTGAAGGGGCGCACCAAAAGGTGCGCCCCCGCCGAAAGGAGAGTCAAAGATGAGTGATGACTACGTAAGGATTTTCGACACAACCTTGAGAGATGGAGAACAAGCAGCGGGCATAAACCTTAATACAGCAGAAAAGATTCAGATTGCTCATCAACTTGCCTCCATGGGGGTAGACATCATAGAGGCCGGTTTTCCGGCAGCATCCCCAGGAGACTTTGAAGCTGTTTCCACTATAGCCAAGGAGGTGCAAGGCCCCGTCATCGCTGGCCTTGCAAGGACAAGGCCCGAAGACATAGAAGCCGCATACAATGCCGTCAAACATGCTGAAAAACCCAGGATCCACACCTTCATCGCCACAAGCGACATCCACATGGAATACAAGCTCAAAATGGACAGGAAACAAGTACTTGAGGAAATAAAACGAGCAGTAACCCAGGCGAAAGGCTACGTAGATGACGTAGAGTTCTCCGCAGAGGACGCAAGCAGGTCTGACCTGGACTTCGTAATCGAGGCATTCAAGACCGCCATCGAGTGCGGCGCAACCACCATAAACATTCCTGATACAGTGGGCTACGCCCTTCCCGTGGAGTTTGGCGACTTCGTAGAGGAGATAATAAAGAGAGTTGACGCTCCCTCAAACGTCATATGGTCCTGCCACTGCCACAACGACCTGGGCCTAGCCGTAGCCAATTCGCTGGAGGCAGTGAAAAGAGGCGTAAGGCAGGTGGAGTGTACCATAAACGGCCTGGGTGAACGGGCTGGAAATGCAGCCATGGAAGAGATAGTGATGGCTCTCAAGACAAAAAAGAACTACTTCGGCGTGGAATCGCGCTTGAGCACCACGAAGCTCTACTCCATAAGCAAATTAGTCTCTAAGCTGACGGGCTTTACAGTCCCGCCAAACAAGGCCATCGTGGGGGATAACGCCTTCGCACACGAAGCAGGCATACATCAGCACGGCATTCTATGCAATAAAGCAACTTACGAGATAATGAAGCCGGAAGACGTAGGAGCTCCTGGCACAAAGCTTCACCTGGGCAAGCACTCAGGCAAGCACGCCTTCACCAAGCGCCTGGAGGACCTGGGCTTTGCCTTATCAAAAGAAGAAATAGCCCACGCTTTCAAGCTCTTCAAGGATCTATGCGATAAAAAGGAAATAGTAACCGACGGGGACATAGAGGCTCTGGTCGTAGACGAAATTCTCGCAGTAAGCTCAACTCGCAAGTTCAAATTGGTGAGTTTTTCCGTAAGCGCCTCAGCCGGCAAAGGCACGGCGACCATAACTTTAATGGACGGCGAAGAGGAAAAATCCGACGCAGCAGTAGGCAACGGCCCTGTAGATGCTTCCTACGCAGCTTTGAAGAGAATAATCGGCATAGATCCGAAGCTAGAAAGCTACAGGGTGCACGCAGTCAGTGAACGTTCAGACGCCGTAGGTGAAGCAAGAGTCCTTTTGTCCTATAAGGGCCTGGAGGCACAAGGTCGTGGAGCAAGCACCGACGTAGTGGAGGCAAGCATAAAAGCTTACGTAAATGCCACCAACCGGCTTTATCAACTGGCAGCAGTAAAAGGAGTGGACATAGATGGGTAGGACCCTGGCAAGCGCCATAATCGCGAAAAAGACAACACAAA
>JAGGWM010000076.1 GCA_021157445.1 Thermococcus sp.
ACATAATATCTCTGTTAAATAAAATAAATTCTCTTGAAAATTATTTTACCACCTCGTCATGCTCTGGCAGAATAAGCGTCATGCAGCTACCAGACTTTGGAGACAAGCTCAATGCAATATGGCTTGGCAAGTGGCATAGTGAAGTAAAAATCGAAGAAGTGCTCGATGCCATAAATAAACATGATGGGGGAATGCTGTGGTTTATGCTCCACAGCCCTATACTCCACGTTGCAGCAAGAACCCTAGAGGATGCCGTGGAACTGCTCAACTTAGCCATATCTTGTGGTTTCAAACATTCAAACATCAAGAGCATAAGTCATAAAAAACTCGTAGTAGAGATTCGCTCAACTGAAAGAATGGACGTTCCTTTGGGCAAGGATGGAGAACTCTGGGTAAGCCCAGAGCATCTTGAGAAGATAATTGAAATTGCAGACCTCCAGCTCAGAAGAGCCAAGGAAAAGCTCAGAAGGCTTGAGAATGAAATTGAAAAACTTAAGAAATAAGGGAAGAAGCTTCAGAACTCAGTCTCTTCTTCTCCTGGTCCTTTTCCACCTTCCTTCTCCTTCTCGAGCTTGCTTGCAGCAATGACATCATCAATTCTGAGTATCATTATTGCAGCTTCGCTTGCGCTCTTTATGGCTTGCTTCTTGACTCTCAATGGCTCAATGACTCCTCTCTCAAGCATGTCCGCTGGTTCTCCGGCAAAGACATCTACACCGATTGTTGAGCCTTTGTCCTTGTGAGCTGCTGTTACTTTTACTAAAACATCAACTGGATCAAGTCCTGCGTTCTCTGCAAGGGTTCTTGGAATTACCTTCAATGCTTCGGCAAAGGCTTCAATAGCGAGCTGCTCCTTGCCACCAACTTCTTTTGCATATTCGTCGAGCTTGATTGCAAGCTCAATTTCGCTTGCCCCACCGCCACCAACGATCTTTCCGTCCTCCACGATGTCCTTGACGACTTTGATGGCATCTTCTAGGGCTCTCTCGACTTCATCGACTACGTGCTCCGTTCCGCCCCTAATGAGGATTGTAACGGCCTTTGGATTCTTGCAGCCCTCTACGAACACCATGTTCTCTCCCGCAACCTTTCTCTCCTCAACGAGCTCAGCATAACCAAGGTCTTCACTTGTAAGGTCTCTTACATTTGTGACAATCTTTGCACCTGTGGCCTTAGCAAGCTTCTCCATATCGCTCTTCTTGACTCTTCTAACGGCTAAGATGCCTGCCTTGGCGAGGTAGTGCTGTGCTAGGTCATCAATTCCCTTCTGGCAGAAAACAACGTTAGCACCTGTTGCAACGATCTTGTCAACCATCTCCTTGATCATCTTCTCTTCCTGCTCAAGGAATGCTTGTAGTTGGTCTGGGCTTGTGATCCTAATTTCAGCATCTGTCTCAGTCTCTTTGACTTCAAGTGCTTCATTGATGAGTGCAATCTTGGCATTTTCAACTTTCTTTGGCATTCCTGGGTGGACTCTCTCTTTATCGATGACAACACCCCTAATGAGCTGGGTGTCTCTTACGCTTCCACCCTCCTTCTTCTCAAGCTTAATGTTATCAATATCAACTTGATACTTACCGTCAACTTCTTCTGCAACAAGCTTTACTGCATCAACAGCAAGTTTTGCGAGGTATTCTCTCTCTTCTTCAGCTGCTTTTCCAGTTATGGCTGTTGTTGCAGCCTTCATGAGTATTTCTTCATCCATCGGACTAACGTCTTTTGCAATGCCTTCAAGTATCTCCTGAGCCTTTTCGGCTGCAAGGGTGTAACCCTTAACAATTATTGTTGGGTGGATGTTCTGATTGAGCAACTCCTCGGCTTTTCTTAGGAGCTCACCCGCGATAACAACTGCTGTTGTTGTACCATCTCCGGCTTCCTTGTCTTGGGTCTTTGCGACCTCGACCATCATCTTAGCCGCTGGGTGCTGAATGTCCATCTCATCAAGAATAGTGGCACCATCGTTGCTAATTACTATGTCTCCAAGGCTGTCAACAAGCATCTTGTCCATACCTTTTGGCCCAAGAGTCGTTCTAACCGTTTCCGCAACGATTCTTGCAGCAAGGATGTTCAATCTTTGGGCGTCCTTTCCAACATATCTCTGGGTTCCTTCAGGAAGAATCAATATTGGTTGGCCTGCAAGCTGGGCCATCTCCACCCACCCCCCACTTTTTTATTTATTATATGCGGGGAGTTTTTAGTTACAATACGTTTTCATTCCGATTATCCATTCCTTTGTGCTATTTATAAATTTTTCGGTCAATCTTTTTAAACTGCTTTTCAAACAAAACACGGTGGAAGGAGAATGGAAGAGTTTAAAAAAGCATTAGAAAGCAAGGATTGCCAGAAAGTCCTCGAGTACCTTGATGATTACCTAGAAATTATTGAAAGCGAAGAGGAGCTTAGAGAGATTCTCCAAAGACTCGAAGAACTTGCCCTAGAATGCGAAGAAGCTTATGAGCTGGCTCATGAAATTACTCATATCTACGCTCATTTGGATGAGCTGGAAAAGGGATTAGAGGTTTACAAGAGACTTGTGGAAAAGTATAGGGGTCAGGGAGAAAAATACTTGGACGCCCTCTATCATCTTGCAGATGCCTATGAGCATTTTGGAATGCCAGAAAAGGCAATAGAAACTTATGAAAACCTTTTGGGACTTGAAAGAAAACTTGAAAATAAAAAAGAAGAAGCACTCACACTGGCACACATTGCAATAAACTATGATGAGCTGGAAGAAACAGAAAAGGCGATAGAATTGATGGAAAAGGCAAGCGCAATGTTTGAAGAGATGGGTGATGAAAGAAATTACCTTGTAAGTTTGCTTGATTTGGCTCACTTTTACTATGAGCTTGAAGATTATAAAAGGGCTGAAGAGCTTATCTCGGAGATCTTAAAAACCCCCAGAGACGCAGAGATCGAGGTCAATGCCCGGATAGTTGAAGCTGAGATAAAGGCCTCACAGGAAGACTTCAAAAAGGCGTTTCAATCTCTTAAGCTAGCACTCCTAAAAGCCTTGGAAATTGGTGATGAAGAGCTTTTCAGCATTGCATTTGATGCAGTGTATAACTTCATAACAGAGCTCTTCGAGGAAAGAATGTACAAAGAAGTCTACGAGAACGTAGAAAGTTTAGCAGAGGCTTTTGGGGAAATAAACAGGGAATACGAGAAATTCTTCAAAGCTGTAACGGAACTTGCAAAACTTAAAGAGGGCTTGGAGAACCAATACACAAAATTATATGAACGCATAACCATAGAAGAGCTCAAAGAGCTGCTTGACGAGCTTAAGAAGATCGGAACAAGCATCTTAAATGTTGACCTTTGATTTTTTCATTCTCTTTTGCAAAAAGAGAGGGTATAGAAAACTAAAAATCAAAATCTGGAAACGGTCTCAACTTCAGCGCTTTCAACGTTTTCCACTTGGGCAAATGCTTCTGCAACTTCGTCAAAAGAATACCCTTCAGCGTCTTTTCCAAGCACGTAAACTTTAAGTGCAACTAATCCAAATGCAATTGGTTCCCTGTCAATCTTGGAAATTCCATATTTGCCTCCAAATTTCTCCTCAAGTGTCTTCCTGATAGCTGCTTCTAGCTCGTCGAGATTCACTTCTGGATCAGTGGGCATAACCCTAATAACCCCTACCAAATTAAAATCGCTCATCTTCTTCACCTCAAGGTCCTTCCCATCCACACTTGGGGCACTTGTAGGTTACCCCAAGAAC
>JAGGWM010000210.1 GCA_021157445.1 Thermococcus sp.
AATAGGAGGTCACATATTAGCCCATAACGTTGTGACGCGTTTATGGATAAGAAGACCAAGCGACATGAAACCCACAAGAATCATAAAGCTATACAAGTCTCCCAAGCTGCCAAGCGGACAAGTCACAATAAACATAACGGAAAAAGGAATAGAAGACACAGAATAGAGGGATGAAAATAATGACATATAGTATAGATGTAGTGGTGACGGAAGTAATTGTAGATTTCGATCCATATGGAGGAGAATATGTAAAAGTAGCATTTGGATACAAACTTCCAGTTCCATTTAGACCGCCAAGAATATCACAACTAGTACCCGCCCCACAAGTAGTAGCATACAAGCACGCCCTACACGTATACATACCGAGAGATCAGTGGAAAGCACAATACAACCTATGGCAAGAATTCCACCTGATCGTAAGAGACGATGGAAACGTCGAATTGAAGCCAAAAAGGTGAAGAAGCATGGAAGTTAAGGTTTTAGATGAACACTTCGGAAAGCAAACAGTAAACCTCAACCTAATCCAAAAGTTGCAACTCAAAGTTCTAGGGCACGCCTATCTATTCCACCCGCCAAAGAATGGATGGAAAGGGAAACTGCCATTCTACATTGTAAAATGCAAGAAACACAACATCCTCTTCATCGACTACCCGCATGGATTTCCACCGAACCAATATTTTAATTGCCCACTATGCCTAAAGGAAATGACAGAGAAATTCAAGGGAGAACATGAGGAAAACAGAAGGGGGCGATCAGCATGAATCAAGTACTAGAAGGGAGATGAATGAGAAGTAATCAAGGATGCCTGCTAGACGCCGCAAAAGATATCATAAAAGATCTGAACAAAAAATATGATGGAGAATCCTTTCTGGAACACGCGTACACCTTTCTAAAATCAGCGGAATCATATCTGTCACCACAAGAAATAGAAGAACTAACAAAATTCACCGAGAATCTAATCACACTAAAAAGGAGAAAATAAAATGAAAAAACAATATAAAATCAAATCCGGAATCATGATGGTGCCCGCATTAAGAATAAACCCAGAAGAACTATCACTCACACAAAAAATAGCCGCCATACTTGGAATAAGCGAAACCATAGATTTCTGCTTCAAACACAAAATCTACTTTCACAAAAACCCACTTAACCAATCAATCATGCATATCTGTCCTATATGCTTCAAAAACATAAAGGAGATGAATGAAAATGAAAAACACCCTTAAAGTAATAGTTACTGGAGCATGCGGCTTCATAGGAAGCCACCTAACAAACTATCTGAGAAACAAAGGATACTACGTAATAGCCATAGACAAAAAACCAGCATCAAAATGCTTCCTAAAACTAAAAGCGGACGAAATATGGCAACTAGACCTAAGAGACCAAATCTCATGGGAACTATTCAAACGCAGAAAAATAGACAGAATCTACCACCTAGCAGCCAACATGGGAGGCATCGGATACATCACACGAGTAGGAGCCCCAATAATGCGAGACAACACACAAATGAACATAAACGCACTAGAATTCGCAAGAAAAAACAAAGTAGACAGAATCTTCTTCTCAAGCAGTGCATGTGTCTACCCAGTATACAAGCAAACAACACCAAACGTAAAACCACTAAAAGAAGAAGACGCATACCCAGCAGATCCAAATGAATCTTATGGCTGGGAGAAACTCTACATGGAAAAAATGATGGAAGCATACGCGAAAGATTATGGATTAAACGTAAGAATAGCAAGATTCCATAATATTTATGGACCTTATGGAGATTTTGAGAGTGAACGTGCAAAAGCTCCTGCCGCAATATGCCGTAAAGTTGCATTAGCAAAAGACGGCGATTCAATAACGATCTGGGGAGACGGAAAACAAACGAGATCATTCCTTTATATTGATGATTGCCTAAGAGGCATAGAGATGCTTATGAATTCTGACTATGACAAGCCAGTTAACATAGGCTCAGACAGACTTGTAACCATAGATGAACTTGCAAGGATCATCATAAAAATAAGCGGCAAGAAACTGAAGATCAAACATGACCTTTCTAAGCCACAGGGAGTAAGAGGAAGAAACGCAGATCTAACTCTCGTTAAAAAAGTAATTGGATGGACTCCTCAAATAAGCCTAGAAGAAGGATTGAGGAGAACATATCAATGGATATCAAGTCAGCTATCATAGGCTTCTGCATAGGATACATAACCACATTTGTACTGTTCTTCCTAAGAAACTTCAAAGAAAAAGACAAAGATGAAATCCCGCCATTCAGCATAGTCTGTCCAATAAAGGACGAAGTACACCTAATCCCCAGAACCCTCCCCTCTTTTTATTCAGTAAATCCAAGCGAAGTGATACTGTGCCTAGATAAGCCGGCACCAAAAAACGTAGTAGAAGTCATAAGGAAAGTGGCAAGAAAATGCAAGGCAGAAAAGATAACCAGAATAATAGAAGTTGAACGACGACCAGACTACAAGTTTCACCAAGCATGGGTAAGGAGAAAAGGATTTCTGGAGGCAAAAAACAACATAATACTCACAACGGACATAGACCTAGTTATAAACCGAAACGTTCTGAAAGCGGTTAAGTTGGTGGGAAAAAACAACATAGGACTCGTTTCACTATCAAAGTTTGAATATCCAAACAACATACTATCATTCCTAAGAATGCTAAGCAGAGGAATACTGAAAATAATCCATAAAATAGCAAAAATAGGCACAGTCACCGGATTCACAGGTCTATACTGTGTTTGGAAGCCTTATTGGTTAGACAGCGAACCGGAAGAAGGAATCAAAAACCTAGTAAACCCCAAAGAAAAACTCAGAACTGGAATAAGAATATCCAAGAATTTCGAAGTTTACCGAGACATATTCCCAACTGGAGAAGACACATACCTTAGAGACTGCATGGAAAAGAAACATCGAGTAGTATATCTATCAGATATAGGAGCCACGGTCCTAACCAACCCGCTGGAGTCACATCCAGACATACAATACTGTAAAGGAATATATTTTGCACTTAAAGGAAGAAAACTTCTAGTTTCCATAGGAAGAAGCCTGATACGATTTGAACCATACTATCTATGCGGGTATCTATATGGCAGGAGAATAAAAAGTGTTATGGGAGTTTAAACAGATAAAAAGCTTAGGAATTCCACTCTTTTTTCTCTGGTCTATTCTAAGCCTGCCATACAAGGCTAGAGGACTGGTGCTGAAGGCTTTAGGAAAGAGCTCAAAGAAATACGGCTTCTCCTATCATGAATACTTATGGAGCATCACAAAAGCTTTCCATCTACCCGATTTTATTCCATTTAAGATAGAAGAATGCCTATTTCAGAATCCAGATTTACATGAACCTGAAGTTTCAAGATTTCTGTCTAAAACTCATGGAGACTTATTCGTTGATGTAGGAGCTAACTTAGGCAGATACACTATAATGTTGAGCTCAAACTACAAGAAGATCATAGCTATAGAACCTGAACCCAGCAACATGAAGCATCTAAAAAGAAACCTACTTCAGGCTGGAATAAACAATGTTGATCTGCTCCAGATAGCTATCTCAGACAGAGAAGGATATGTTAAGCTCTATCTGGCAAGACATTCAGGAGGACACACCATAAAGGAAGGATACTACAACAAATATATAAAAGTAAAAGCTTCTACATTAGATAATGTTTTGAGACATGAGCCTAAAGTCGATTTAGTTAAGGTTGATGTTGAGGGAGCTGAATGGAGCGTTCTGAAAGGAGCTGAAAAATCCATGCATAAGATTAGAAGCTGGATTATTGAGCTTCATGACTTAAACCGCAAAAGCAAGCTTGAACGCATATTTAAGTCCAAAGGATATAAAATTAAATGGTTAGATAGAAATCATATTTACTGCTGGAGGTGAATTGTGTGAGGATTCTAGTTTGCGGGTGGGATGGGTACATAGGTTACCCATTAGTTCAAAACTTGCTGGTTAGAGGACACAAAGTGTTTGGGGTAGACTGCTTTTATAGGAGAAGAATGGTTAGTGAAAGAGGTTTAGAGTCAATAATACCTATAGCCTCGTACGTTGAGAGAGCTGAGGCTCTGCAAAGGCTTGGAGAATTCGATTATGCAATAATTGACATAGCTGAAGAATACCCTAAGATTGCCAAAGTGTTCAGAGATTTCAGACCAGAGGCAATAGTTAATCTAGCCCAGCAACCAAGT
>JAGGWM010000074.1 GCA_021157445.1 Thermococcus sp.
AGGTTCTTGAGGAGTTCTATTATATTATCCCTTAACTTGTAAAATTCTTCCTGCCCTTTCCCAGTAAGGACATATACCTTGGCTATGTCTCTGAGGGAAAGGAGCCCCTTTTTCAGGTCAAGCAGACCTCTTTGAACCTTCTCAGGTTCCAAGTTAACAGAAAATGACAGTATATCCATGAATTCTTGGAGTTCTTGTTCTTTTCTCTGTTCAATCCTTTCCTCTAATAGTTCAATCTCCTCTTCTATGTCTTTTATCAAGGTGCTTTTAACCTCATTTTTCAGTTTGTTAAACTCTCTCTGAAGAAATTCTTGGGTTTTGTGTATTTCACTTTTTAGACGGTTAATTTCATTTTTAATAAAGTTGAGCTCTCTTTCTCTGGTATTCTCGTGGGCTGCTTGTTCTTTTAATAGTTTTTCCAATTTTGAAATCTTTTGTTCAAGATTTTTGATTTTCCATGATTCGTATTTCTCCGGCTCTCCAACTTCCTTCTCTTTTAAATGTTCAACTTCACGCTGTAGTAGAGCAATCTGGGGAGCAAGTTCTTGTTTTATGTGCTCGACCTTTTCCATTGAAGACTGCACATCTTTTTTAACATCAAAAAAATGCGAGGTTATTTTATCTACACTATCCTTGACATAGTATGCTAAAACTAAAACAAGTACGATGGCAACTATGGAAAGATACTCGATCATTGTTATATCCCCCAACAACTAAACTAATTGTTATTTTTAGCTTAGTTTTTTAAAAGGTTTATTGTAAATTATCTATAAGGACCTACACAGCAAGATTTATTGGGCCTTAGGTAGATTTTTGAGAATATCTTTGACAAACCTCTACGAGACACTTGATAATGTCCTTTTGCTGTTATTATTTTTGTTAAATTTTCCCTTAAATATTTAATTTTTTCAATATTTTGATTGCGAAAATTATATGATACTTAGGTATTTTGTGGTTTTATTGCATAATATACAACAATTTCCGAAAAGCTTAAATATATTACATTCATTATATTATCTTGGTGTTCGAGTCATTTTGGCTTAAGTTAAATAAATGTAATTAAATTATGGTTGTTGACTCATTGACAATAAAGTAGTGCACTGACAAAAATCTACATAAGCGATACCATATAAGTGTGATTATGTTTCATGCAATCCAAACAGGGGGTGGGGATATGACCCTCCATATAAATCCGCACATATTACGCTCTCTCCATAGAAGTGAGCTTCGACGTCGAATATTACTCTATCTGTACCAGCTATACCCTTCTGCTACTTACCTCTCGGAGATAGCGAGGGTGGTCGGTTCTGATCCGTCAAATGTTAGGGGGGCTCTTGTGGGGCTTGGCAATAGGTACAATGGTGAAAGTTCTCTTGTGTATCTGGGACTTGTGGAAGAAATTTCTAACGGCGGCTTTAAATACTACAGGCTCACAGAATACGGAAAGAAGGTCGTAGAATACCTTAAATCTTATTACACTTATTACCGAAAATTTATGTGAGGTGAACATGATGAACATGCCTCTAATTAAAACGCTCGATACGAACCTGCAAGTTATGGCAGACACGGCTCTCCTCTATGCTATCCAGGTTGGCATGAAGTACAACATCTTTAAAGCCCTTTCAGAGAAAAACACAAGAGAAGCCCTTGAAAATGTAAAGGTCCAAAACAAAATCCTCCTAGGGAAATTTCTTAAAACACTAAATGAACTTGGAATCACCCATGAAACTCCAGAAGGCCCCAAATTAAACAGCTTTCATTATGGTGTGAAGGTCTTTAGAGAAGATTACAAGCAAATAATTCCCGACTGGATAAATTTTTTGGAAAAAATATATGAAATGGTAGATTATGCCTTCATAACTCCTGATCATCCTTATGTGTCCATGGATTTTGATAAAGACGCTGATTTCTGGGACATGAGAATGAAGTCAAAATTCGCATCTCTATATCGGAAAATAATAATGGATCTCGGTGAAGTCTCTTCAAACACAGAGATAATCGATATTGGGTGTGGATCGGTTTCCCCTGTAGAGTTTGCCAGACAAATTGGGCCCAATGGATACTACCTTGGTGTGGATTATTCTTCAGCCCTTTTGGAGATAGCTAAATCCAGGATAGAGGAAGAAGGCTACGACTGGGTATCTCTAAAGGAAATAGATGCATGCTTGATAAAACCCTCACATGGATATGATGTAGCCGTACTCAGTTTTGTTCTGGAGTACATTAGTGACAGAAGGAGAGTAATAAGACGAACAGCTGAATCTTTAAAAGAAGGCGGCAAAATTATTATAATTGAACCATTCAGAGATAGTTTCGAGAACCTTCCGGCATTGGAATTTTTTGAAAGCTTGAATAAAGATTTTGTTGGATATCCAACCAAAGCTGAAATATACGCCATACTGGAAGAAGATGGCTTTGACGTTAGTATCGAGTCTCCGGGCAAAGGGGTCATGGTTATAAAGAAACTTTAGCTGTTTTTGTATTTCTATTTTTCAAAAAGTTTGTTACTTTTTGATTATGTTTGTTTTTTCCCTACACCCATACCTACATATTCAAATACACAACTAAAAACAAAAAAATCATTTATAATTCAACTTTTTTGGATTATTATTGAAGAACTTCCAGGAGGTGCCTAGTAATGAAGGCCAGAACAAGAAGGGGTGCTGTTGGTATTGGGACTTTAATTGTGTTTATTGCCATGGTGTTAGTGGCTGCAGTGGCGGCAGCAGTGCTTATTAACACCAGCGGGTTCCTCCAGCAAAAAGCATCAAGCACGGGCAGAGAAACCACCCAAGAAGTCGCAAGCGGAATAAAAATTGAGAGGGTAGTGGGCAAGACCGATGACGATAAGGAAAAGATTGAGTATATGGCAATTTACGTTGCACCAAACGCAGGTAGTGAGGGTATTGATCTTAGCAACACCAAGGTCGTCCTCTCAAACGGAACCGTCCAGGCTGTTCTTGAATACAACAGCAGCGCATACTACGATGGAGTAGTTTCCAACATCTTTAACACAAGCATTAATGCTTGGAAGATGGGGGAGGCTGCAACAGAGTACGGTATAATTGTTCTTCAGGACGCTGACGGCTCAGTCACCGAGGATTATCCAACGCTCAACAAGGGAGACCTCGTAGTCATAACAGTAGTAGTTGGTAATAGTACCGACTCCGATAATGCAGTCTTTGGCAAGGGTATCCCACCAAGGACCAAGATCACCGGAAAGATCGTTCCAGAATTCGGCGCTCCGGGAGTTATTGAGTTCACAACACCAAGTACATACACAAGTGATGTTGTTGAGTTGCAATGAGGAGGTGAATGGGTATGAAAATGGGTATGAAGAAGAGAGGTGCTGTTGGTATTGGGACTTTAATTGTGTTTATTGCCATGGTGTTAGTGGCTGCAGTGGCGGCAGCAGTGCTTATTAACACCAGCGGGTTCCTCC